>NZ_JAFLMX010000042.1:0-86675 GCF_017849675.1 Alteromonas sp. AO-Serp | reverse complement strand
GGTTTAATCATATTGATTTGTCCATGCGACTGCTTGCAAGTAGCGCTGCTGTGGTTCAGGTGGCAGTTTCAGCCGTGGCGGTACTGTTGTTTTTTGGTATAGAGCGATTAGTGACTTACACCGGTAAGCGCAGCCTTTCAGGTGGAAATCGATATTTTGCAGATACTGCGCTACGCGCATGTGGTTTTACCGTTATGGCAGTTTACATCATCTTGATTTGCACAGTGGTATACACGGTTGTTGTGTACTCCTTTGCTAAGCAATGGCATTTCCCGTTGTTATTGCCAGAGGGGCTAACACTACTGCATTGGAATACGGCAACAAGTGCGCTGACAACACCGCTTATTAATACCTTGTTGCTTGGAGTGCTGGTGAGTACAACTTCATTGGTACTTGTTTTATTTACGCTGGAAAGCGAACAGTTAAAGCCAGCGCGTGCTGTTGCTGAGAATGCATTTTCTGTCTCTCTATTTTTGCCTCTATTGGTACCTGGCGTAGCTTTCCTATATGGTCTGGTCTGGTTCCAGCAGCTTGTTTTTCAAAACGCCGTATGGTTTCACACCTATGTAGCGCACATGGTTTATGTTTTGCCTTACGTGTTTTTATCGATGGCGGTGGCGTATAGGAAGTTCGACAACCGATACGCCATGGTGGCGAAGAGCTTGGGCAAAACGCCGTGGCAGGTGTTTTATCATGTTAAGCTGCCTTCGTTGTTCAGCGCCATTATGGTGGCATGGGCGTTGGGGCTGGCAATTAGTTTTAGCCAGTATTTACCTACCTTGCTGGCGTCTGGCGGGACGCTCCCTACTGTTACTACCGAGGCTGTAGCGTCAGTATCGGGGAGCAGTACGCGACTTACTGCGGTGTATGTCATTATTCAAGCGGTAATGCCGTTAATTGGCTTTATGATCGCTTGGTACATGCCTGCAGTTGCAACGAGAAGACGAAGTAAGCAAATGCTGGTATCAGATACTCACAGCAATCGTTCCGCAGACCCGGTGCAGTAAAAGCGCATGGCTAACATAAGAGCAAAAACTACAAGGGCGTAATTTATAGTGCTTAGTTTAGAAAACATCGTTATTTATCGCGATGACAAGCCGCTGCTTCAGTTAAGTGCTGAGGTAGCAAAGGGAGAAGTGCTGACCGTTATGGGACCTAGCGGCGCAGGTAAGTCTACTTTACTTCAAGCCATCGCCGGACAGCTTCAGGCCCCCTTTAGCGTTACTGGACAAATTAAAATTAACCACGTGGTGATAAACGAAATCGATGCGCACCTTCGCAAAGTGGGTATTATGTTTCAAGATGCGCTTTTATTTGAACACATGACCGTGGGCGAAAACATTGCGTTCGCTATGCCTGATAAGGCATATAAAAACAAGCAATTGAAACACGACGCCATAAACGCGTTATTAGTGGCCGTCGAACTTGACGGCATCGCTGACCGGACTGTGAATACGCTCTCTGGTGGTCAGCAGGCCAGAGTAAGCCTTATCAGAACGTTAGCTTCTGAGCCTGATGTGGTATTGCTTGACGAGCCGTTCAGCAAACTAGACGTAGCCCTTCGAAGTCAAATTCGCAGCTGGACGTTTTCGCAGCTAAAAGCACGTAATATTCCCGCAGTATTAGTGACACACGATAAAGATGATGCGCTAGCCGCAGGCGGTAACGTCATAGAAATTTTATAGCGGTATTACATAGGTGCTGCCGAAGGTAGTACTGAAATAGTAAAAAAATACTGCAGAGCGAGTAAAGAGACATGTCATGTTAGATGCCAAAGTTACCCCTTTTATAAAGCCACTTTTAAAACCGTTGATAAAAGCGCTAGACAGCAAGGGCGTTACCCCAAATCAGGTTACGCTTGCCGGGTTTGTCATCGGTGTTCTTGCGCTTCCCTTTATTATTCTTAACTGGTGGAATATGGCGCTAGCCTGCATCATATTGAATCGTGTTTTTGATGGAATTGACGGTGAATTGGCGCGCTATCAGCAAAGTAGCAGTAGTGCGGGTGGTTTTTTAGATATTTGCTTAGATTTTCTATTCTACGCTTCTATTCCTTTGGCGTTTGGCATTGCTAACCCTCAAGAGTGGGGCATACCAGCAATGGTGCTGTTAGCTACCTTTATTGGCACTGGCAGCAGTTTTTTAGCCTTTGCCATTGCAGCAGAGAAGTTTCAAATAGATAGGCCCCAGTTTGCTAACAAAAGCTTTTATTATATGCAGGGGTTAACCGAAGGCACTGAAACCATTTTTGTGTTTTTGGCGTTCTGTATTTGGCCGCAGTATTTTGCAACGCTTGCCTATGTGTTCGCTGCAGCCTGTGCCGTAACAGTCATTACTCGCATAGTAGGGGGCTTTTCTACGCTTCATAGGGTAGAGCGCGACGCTGCTAAGTCAGAACGTACAGTGCCTTCTTCAGGTTATGAATGATGGTGAAAGTTCTCGTAGCAGTAAAAGTAATCTGAATTTTGAAAGTAATTAACGTGATAAAGGTAATTTGCTTTGGATAATACCGCGGTTATTCGCTTAAGCGTATTTCTTGGCGTTTTTGTGCTTATGGCAGTACTTGAAGCACTGTTGCCAGCGCGTGAAGCCGTGCTTAGTAGGAAAACACGCTGGTTGGGTAACTTGTCCATGGTGGTAATGGGGGCACTAGTATCGCGTATTTTGCTTCCGGCCACACTCGTCGGTGTGTCTTTATGGGCGCAGCAGAAAGGCATAGGTGTGTTCAACGTTTTACTGGATGCCGTGCCGGCTGATGCCTCAAGCTCTAATCAACTGCTAAACAGTGGTGAGCCTCTCAGTAATTCTTCAACGTATCTTGTTCATATAGCCATCGTAACCTTAAGTGTTTTACTACTTGATATGCTTATCTATTGGCAGCACCGACTTTTTCATACCGTGCCTATGTTGTGGCGCTTTCATAAAATGCATCATGCCGATAGTCATGTCGACACCACTACAGGCCTTCGCTTTCATCCAGTTGAAATTGCTATGAGCTTGGGGATTAAAGCCGGGGCGGTAGTGATACTAGGCGTGCCAGCTATTGCTATTATTATCTTTGAAGTAGCGCTAAATGGCTTTGCCCTTTTTAATCATGCCAATATTAGGTTGCCACAAAAGTGGGATGATAGAATTGGGCTTGTGCTAATCACACAGCGCTTACATCGCATTCACCATAGCCAGGCTAAAAATGAATCTAATTCTAACTATGGCTTTAGCGTATCGTGGTGGGATAGGCTCTTTAATAGTTTTACGCCTCGCGCTGCGTTTAGCGACGAAACATTGCCCATTGGTCAAAAAGACGTGCCAGCCACTAAGAAGAACGCAAGTATCATTGCGCTTTTACAGCAGCCATTTAAAAAGAGGTAGGCATCCCTGCCTTTTTAGATGGGTTATTAACAGCCGAGCGCAGCGGTTAAGCCTCCTAATCCCCCTTCAACAGCATTTTCTTTATAGCTTGGTAGTGACGGCATAATGTTTAGACCTGTTCTGGATTCAACTTCATTAACCGTTACCTCAGTTGCGCAAAAGTTATCACTGCGAGCTGCGTTTTGCTCTAGGATGAAAGCAGAGGCTTCCACCCAGCCGTTAACATCGGTAATGACGACTTTAAAATATCCACTAGGAATGCTGTGCGACTCATCTGCCTCTGGCAGAGTAGCGAAATACCACTCATATAACGGCCCAGAAACCACATAAACGTCTTGCCCAGTTCTCACTACATCACGCACCGCATTTTCTAGATCCACCCAAGGACCTTGGTTTAGGTCTGAATCTTGAGGTGTAATGTTTGATAAATAATTTAACATTTGCCAATCGGCTGTGTTGCTGAACGAAGCAAGAGGAACTTGATGGCCGCGGTCAGTGCCAATTGTAGCCCATGCTCCGCTGTAATCGTTCGGCTCTAAAGTATTCGCAGAGTTAATTGAAGGGTCAGCTTTCCAATTACGACTTCTTGATGGGCCGTCAATAGTGCTTGGGGTTACATGATAGGCCACCCAGTTGGCGAACTTTGTTTGTGCATTATTGTTTAGGGTGTAAATGGAACGGGTAATGGTTTGTCCAGATTGACCAGTGGGGCAGTTGTAAACACAGTTATCAGCAAACGCATTAAATGCGCAAATTGTTAGTGTGAACGCGATGAGCTTTTTCATTATATTTCCTTTTGTTTTTAGACGCCTGCGTTTTACAGGCTGTACCAAAGTACAGGTCTAAAATGTCAGGAAATAGTACCTAATGTTACAAAGAGTACAAAAACAAATACCTATGTTTGAAAACGCGATTAGCAGTGGCTTTTCTTATAATGCCCTGGCTTGTAGAACAATCCGACGAAGCACGTTATCGCGCAAGATATGCTGGCAGAAAATTATGCTCAGCTGTGTAAGAATTAGTGTTAAGAGCTTCGCCAAGCATTTACTCGGCGAAGCTCATAGGAACGCCCGTCGTCAAAGGACTTTGGTTTATGTTCTCTCGGGCATATCGACGTTATTTGGGCTGTAACGTCAATACCATCTTACCAATGTGTTTTTTCTGCTCAAACTCTTGCTGCGCTAGGTGTATTTCACTTAGTGGGAATGTGCTCGATACTAGTGGTTTAATATTGCCTGCTTCGATGTGTTTTACTAAGTTGGCAAATACATCGTGTCCTAAAATAGTGCAGCCTAACAGGGTTAAATCTTTCAAATACAGAGTCCGAACATCCAAAGAAACGTCGTGACCAGCAATTGCGCCCGACGTAGCATAGCGGCCAAACGGTTTTAGGATCTCAAGTAGCTCAGGCCATCGTGGGCCCGCAACAAGGTCGATAACAACGTCGAACGGCTCGCTTTCTGCCATGTGTTGCCAATCTTCATCACGCAAAACGGTCTTGTCGGCGCCTAATGCTTGTATGGCTGATTGCTTTTGTTCGCTGGTTACTGCAACAACATAGGCGCCACGTGCTTTAGCGAGTTGTACGGCAGCTGAGCCTACGCCGCCCGAGGCACCGGTTATAAATACTCGCTCACCTGTTTTTACGTTTGCTCTGTGCAGCATGTTTTCGGCTGTAGAGTAAGAGCAGGGGAACGAGGCTAGTTCCACATCTGTCATCGTTGAATTTACTGCATGGGCGTGGCGCGATGCGACTTTAGTAAACTGTGCGAAACCTCCATTGCATTCCGAGCCGAAATACCAAGGGGTACTTAGCGGTTTACTGTCAACTTCTACCAAACAAGGCTCAATGATGACGCGTTCACCAATACGTTCTTTGCTCACGTTATTACCCACAGCGGTAATATAGCCACATACGTCGGCGCCTTGAATTAGAGGTAGGTTTAACGCATTGCCGGCCCATCCAGCATCTTCTGCATTGTTGTCGCCTTTGGAATACCAACCTTTTCGCGTATTTAAGTCGGTGTTGTTTACCCCCGCAGCGCGTACTTCAATAAGTACATCGTTGTCGCTGAGTGTAGGCAAAGGTATGTTTTCGTTAAATGTAAGCGCGTCGAGAGCGCCATGTTTGGTTAACTGCACGCCGTACATTTCATTTGGCAATGATTTCATATTGTCCTCCAGAATTTTTGCTTTAGACGAGAAAGGTAATGGTTGATGCAAGTGCTAAGAAGGGCTAATCAAGTAGCACTGTTAGTGCGCCTTTCGCTGCGGTTAACGCTTCATCACCAATCGTTGGCCATGCTGATGACATGCCCTCATGTAGCAGGAACACGCTGTTTGAAAGGGCTGGGTCTTCGAGCTTTTCATTCAGCCACGTTAGCACCGCGTGTTTGTGGTTGTTCACAGCGGTTTCAATTTGAAGGTTATTGGGGTAACTCGCCAAAGCCTGCAATGACATGCAACCTCTGGGAGCGAATGTCGTTAGCCACACCGACAAGCGTTCAAATATGTGGTTAATTGCTTCGTTACGCGTCGAGGGACAGTTTTCTTCCAGAAACGCGATGTAACGGCTGTGACGATAGTCAAGCGCGCCAATAATCATGTCTTCTTTTGAAGGGAAGTATTTGTACAAGGTTTTAAGTGTGGTGCCAGTGTAGTCCTTGAGTTTAGCCACATTAGGCTCTGCGAATCCGTAAAGGGCAAAAGCTTGCTCTAGTTTCGAAGCTAACTCAGATTGTTTGGGCGCGGTCATACCGGGTCTCCTCGAAAGCGTTTGTTATTTTCGTCTGCTTGGCACATCGCTTGTTATCCAATTAAACAGATTTTAAGTAGAATGAATATTCTACTCTAGGGTAGAATAAGTATTCTACTTAATCAACAGCCGCTATACGTTCTTTGTTATATTTTGCTTTCCGTTACGCAATTTAGTCACATGTGAATTTGTGATTAATAATAATCACATTTTGCTGTGTGATTGTTTTTGAATTTGAGATGGTAGCGTGTCATAGTGGACCCCTGAACGGGAAAAAAGTGTCTATTGAAAGTAGAAAAGACAACGCGGCGCATAGTGAAATGACAAGAAAGAGTGCTTTAACAAGCAATACAAAAAAGCGCGCTGGTGTGATTACCGGTGACGTCTCCAACTCTCAGTCTTATTCTGATGCTGAATTCAGAGAGATAATTGCTACGCTGAGAGAGCGTTTAACATACTACGCCGAGTACTACGGTGGAGACTTTGATATTTATCGAGGAGACGCATTCCAGCTAGTTGTTGCACAACCACAGCATAGCATTGCAGCCGCAGTTGGATTGCGGCTAGCTCTTAAGGCGCACGCTTCAGGTGTGGACGTGCGAATGAGTGTTGCTGTGGGAGAAGCGCAATTTCGCCCTTCAGAAGTAAAAACTGGGACTGGAGACGCGTTTGTGTTGTCAGGACGAGGGTTAGATAACATAAAGCCGCACCATCTTACTTTTTGTAGCGGTGAACAAACACTCGACGACAAAACGCAGCTCTTAACACGTTTTGCCGACGCGCATATCAATGGACTGACACAAACCCAGTCGCAAACCTTACTCGCGTATCTTGAAGCCACGGATAAGAGCCATGAAAGTGTAGCGGCCATACTAGATAAGAATCGCAGCAATGTAAGTCGAATTCTCAATGCCAGTAACTATAAACTGATAGCAGAATATCTCGACTATATGGAGAGAGCGCTCATTTTATGGGTTCAAGGTGGAACCTCATTAAAAACGGAACAATTGACCAAGGAATACTAACGTGATGACGGGTTATACAAAAAACATAATGCTTGTGATAGGAGAGCCACATGCTTGCTGAACCTCAACTGCTGGTGGCACTTGTGTTAGCGCATCTATTAGCAGACTTTTATTTTCAACCGTTTACCTGGGTACAGCAAAGAAACGAACGACACGCACTGGCTTTGCCCTTATACCTACACGCAATCATTCACGGTATACTCGCGGCAGCAGCAATGTTCTCGTTTTCATCAACGATAAGTATCGCAAGTGTAGGTATTGGGGCAATTGTAGTCGCCGTTTCTCACTTCAAAATTGACGTGATTAAATCGTATTGTAAGCAAAACACTACATCTTTTGTTGTCGATCAAATAGCGCACATTGTCGTGATCTTTGGCGTATTTTTGTATGCCACCAACCAGTGGCGCGAGGCAGTGGGACTACTTCAGCAGGTAGGTACATCGCATCTATTAGTGGTCTTAGCCTATTTGGCGGTACTCAAGCCCAGTTCAGTTATTATTAAACAGCTGCTGTCGCCTTGGAGCGATGAAGTATTGGCTAACAAAATGCCGTCTTCTCATCCCAATGACCCGCCCACAATAAGTACAGAGGCACAACAAACTTTATCACTGGCAGGTCAACGAATTGGCTATTTAGAGCGCGTACTCATGCTTACCTTTGTATTGTTAAATCAATTTTCTGCCATAGGTTTTCTTATTGCGGCTAAATCTATATTTCGCTTTGGCGACCTCACTAAACACCAAGACAGAAAGCTAACTGAATATGTACTTTTGGGCACCTTCACCAGTGTGGCGATGACCTTTGCCATTGGCTTGGCATGCGCAGCGGCATTAGGGCAATTACCCATAAAGTCTTAGCAAACCTCCTTAACGTACTGCTTTTGCAAAGGCTTGTTGACTATGATTGCTGAACACCTAGAAAATACGCGAAGCAAGCGTGGAAATGCCCCGCGTAAGTGAGCTGAAAAAAGCGTACTAATCTGTAACGCTAAATTTTGACGACGTTCTTACGTATACAATGGTTTCGCTTTGGTTTGCGCTTTCAACAGAATGGTGTGCGGCAGTTGATGATTCAATGTAACTTCCTGCGTTTAATTCAATCTGTCTGGGGGTATTGTTTTGGGTATAATTGATACTTCCCTTGATAACCACTGCCTTAAATTCATCACCATTAGATTTTATTGAACCTTTAAATCCTTTTGGAAGCTTGACAAGGGTACCGTATACACTACTTGTCTCGCCCCACAAATAGGCAACAGAAACACCGTCGGCCGCTATATTTACAAGGTCGCTTTTTTGCAGCCACACCATATTGTCTGCGTGAACGTTGATTGGCCTTTCACCGTTGTCAAAATGTTCTTTTGATGGCTTTACAAGGTATGGGCCTTCATCAATTTCCAGGTAAATCAGGTTGGTTTTGTCGTTTGCTGCAGTCGTGTGAGCTTCACCTGCAGGTTGAGTCCAAAACGAACCTGTTGGCATCCACATCTTTGCTGCGTTTGGATCGTCATTGTGCATTTCACCTTCAATCACAATACCTCTATAGGTTATGTTGTGAATGTGCGGTGGCGATTCAAAGCCTTTGTTAAATCGCACTAACATCCCCGTTGCCGTGTCTTTTGTTCGGTCTCCCCACAAGTCTGCTGCCCCGGGGCTTTTGTCGCCACGGGCTGGGTTCAAGTAACCCCATTCTACATCCTTGGCTGCAATAACGTTGTCTTGTGCGTGTGCGCCGGGTACAAGAAGAAAACAGGTGCTCAATAATAGCGATGCTACTGTCAGCTTGCTTCGGTTCGTTGGTTTCATTCAAACCTCCTAATTGTTGGTCGTAGGTTGTATTTAACAGACAGGCACAGTCTATTATTTCGAATAAGTCTCATAAACGACCAAAATCAATAAAGACTTTCCTGAAAATGTGGATAATAGAGGTGATCCATTTTGCTTTGTCTTTTTCGCCTTGAAATCAAAAGAGTGAAATAAACGTTGAGGGAAGTATGAAAACCGAAGACCTGTCTGTGTTCGTAAAGGTGGCTGAAGTGGGCTCGATAACCACTGCTGCGATAAAACTTGATATTAGCTCATCTGCTGCAAGTATGGCGGTTAAACGTTTAGAAGAGCAGCTTGGCGTAGCGCTATTTGTGCGAAGTACACGCAAAATTCGATTGTCACCTGAAGGAGAGCAGTATTTGCCTATGGCAAAGCAGGCACTCGACACCTTACAGCAGGGCCTTGCATTAGTGACAGAGCAGAAGCAGAGCATTCATGGTGAGCTTCGCATGGCGATGTCTTCGGAAATGGGTCGCAACTTAATGCGTGAACTGCTAAATAAAGTGCAACGCGAAAATCCAGAACTTTCATTGCGATTACATGTGAGCGACAGTCGGGTGGACTTCTACCGCGATGGTGTAGATGTAGCACTTAGAGCCATGACAAAAGAAGCGGTTAAAGAATCGCAGATGTATGGTTTTAAAGTGTGCAATATTCCGCATGTGATTTGCGCGTCTCCCGATTATTTAGAAAGAAACGGTGAGCCTACAACTTTGACTGATTTAGCGCAGCACAACGCACTTCTTTATAAGCTCTACGACCAAACCCACAATACGTGGGAACTTATCAACGAGGGCGAGAGAGTTAAAGTGAAAGTGAACAGTAATCGCGCTGTGAATGACGGTGATATTGTTCGACGCTGGTGCGTAGATGGAGAGGGGATCGCTAAAAAGTCATGTATAGACGTTGCGGAGGATTTACTGAGCGGAAAGCTGCAGCGTATTTTGATTGGTTACCACGTACCGCTAACTGAAATGTGGCTCATGCTGCCTAGCCGACATCTTATTACGCCAGCGGTAAGATTAATTAGAGATGAATTAAAACAGGTTATTGAAAGTAAGCGTCAACGTCTTATCAATACATATATTCTGACAGAGCGAGAGTGGCCTGTCTCCAATGAAATTTGAGCTCGTTTTTAGATACTCATTTGTTTCGATGCTAAGTGACTAAAAAATAAACTAAAAACAGAATCTTATAATTGAAAAAAAGACTGGAATATCCTTTAATAGTGCTCGCAAGGGATTGCGACATTTTAATAGTACACTCAACTATGCAGGACGGCATGGTGAAGTCTCGTCATGTGCAATCCTTTGTTTTCATAAAAAAGCTTCAGTTCTAAATATTTTAGCTAAAGCGAAAAACAGAGAAAACACATGAATGCAAAACTATTAGTTCCATCTTTATTAGCAGTTTCACTTCTTACTGCGTGTGGTAGTACACCACCCTCGCCAGAAGAGCAGGCAATGGCGAACCAAATGAAGCAGGCGTTTCTTGCGAAAATTCAAGGCATGTCCTTACCTGTTGCAGCCCAACAGCAACAGCAAGCTGCACCCCAGCCGGAAATCGTTATCAGTGCGACTGAACTTACAGCACAAAAACAGAAAATTGACGAAACCGGCGGAGCAGCGATTTTTTATCGTAAGAAAGATGGCATCATGATAGATGGGGAGATGTTTCATGACTTCGAAGGACAAGTTGCCAACTTCGGAGGTAATAGATTTACTGGTGAGTTTACCTATGCGGTAGAAAATTTCGATGGCTCATTTACACTCAAATATCACAAAGCCAAATCAACTGAAGCACCTATAAAAATTGCAACAGTGTGGAAGCGTGGTGACCGGTATGAAGTAAAAACAGTTACTGGAAAAACTGCAACAGGTAGTAGTGTAATTCCTACTTCAGACGGTTTTATTATTGGCCGTCCGGGGTCTGCTTTTCGCTATTTTATAGACAATGATAACGTAAAAAATATAACACTCTTAGATAACTACCACATCGCTAAACATCAGAAAGGCGATGCTGCATCTACAGGTTTTATTTTGTTAGAGAAAGATCCTCGAGACAAAGGCGACAGCGTGGGCGGATTGCTAGACTCCTTTAAAGAAATAGGTAATACGTTTGGACTTAACAAGTTTGATGACTATGTTTTAGTTAGCCTAGACGGAAAGACCATCGTTCCAATGGATGTTGGATTAGGAGGTAAGGATGTTGCAGAATACTCAAACTGCGAACGTCAAAATGCTGTGATGAACAAGTGCGAAAACGTGGATTTCAAAGAGTCGCTTTACACAAAACTTGGCTTACCTAATTACAGTCACTATTTCTGGTCAATCAATTGGGTACAAACGCAGTCAGGTCCACTGGCTATATACAGAACGTCGACGAAAATTAAAATTGTCGATATCAACAATAATCAGGTTCACACTGCATTTTCGCGCACCTTAGGTGTAAACGAGTTTGATATCATTGAAAACGCTGACGGAACTACTGGTATAGAAGCAAGACTCGGATTTTCTAAAGAGAAAATTAACGATATAGAGTCATTTATCAAGAATAATACGTCTGACATCGAGCCAATCCAGACTTTACAAAACTCTTAATTTACACAAAAATTAAACATTCAAAAGTCGTAGTAAGGAAGCGGTAATAAGTCCCGCTTCCTTTTACGTTAAATTCTAGACCTTAAAAGCGATAGGCGGCGGTAAGCCTAAAGCGTTGAGGCGCGCCAGGTTCAACCCACACATCTGCGAAAGAGTTAGTATAAAACTCTTCATCAAACAGGTTATCTACTGCAACTTTAACTGACAAGTTTTCTATAGGCTCTATTTCAGCAAACGCACGAACCGTGGTGTAGCTTGGTAAGTAGAAGTCGGTAGCGGTTTGACCTAAACGCTCATCAACATACAACAGCCCTGAACCGATACGTACTGGCATATCAGCAAATATAAGTCCCTTGCTCAACTGAATGCTCAATTGGTTTTCTGGAACGTTAATTAAAGGATCGCCAGATTCAATGGCTGCAACAAAGTTAGCATCCGCCGCATCGTTTGTACTTTCAGCATCTACGAAGGTGTACGACACCCAAAGCGAAATATCATTTTCAAATTCAGCGTTAATGTCTAACTCAACACCACGGCTACGCGCTTCGCCAGCAGGGGTTAAGAAGAAGCCGTCAGACGCCTCAGGGCTATCATCATAAACAAGGATGTTACTTTGCTCGATATTAAACACGGCGAAGGTGATATCACCCCGTATAGTATTAAACATTGATGTGAGGTCGGCTTTAACACCAATTTCCGCAGACTTCGATTCGTTAGGTTCAAACGGGTTTCCGGCGAAATCCGACCCCGTCAGCTGACGGAAACCTTCACCGTAAGTTGCGTACACACTTGTGGTGTCATCAAACAGATAAACAGCACCCACTTGTGGAGAAAAGCGTGTGTCGTCTTGTGATGTGGTACTTACAGGTGACGCCAGGCGATTATCAATTTCCTGCTCGAACTTATCGAAGCGACCACCCAGCCTAACTTGGAAATTATCAGTGATGTTGATTTGGTCTTGGAAATAGATACCCCACGCTTCCTGAACTTCAAAACGGTCCAAGTTGTCAGACAATTCCACATCTGGAAGTGGTGAGTAATCCGGATTAAAAATATCGACCACTAAGTACTGTTCTAAGTCCAAGTCGTTAATGTCAGTATCGCTTGAAAAGAATGGCGGGCGATAGCGCAGAATAATCTGGTCATTTTCAAACTTATCGTAGTCAGCACCAATAATCACGCGATGTGATAGCGACCCAGTATCGAATTGTCCCGCTATTTCGCCGCGTAAAACGAAGTAATCGGTTTGGAAATTACGGTAGCGCTTAAAACGAGACAACAAAGCTTGATTAGGATCGATAAACAATGTTTGGCGGCCACCAAAGTTGTTTTCTAATGCATTACCCTCGAAAGTGGTATCGCGTAAGCCAGCACCCAAAAGCAGGTTCCATTCGTCAGCAAGTTTATGAGAAACCTCAATTTGATGACCAACCACTTCCGTATCGATGGTGTCGCCATTAGGATCGCCGGTAAAGGTTTCAATTGGCTGGTGGCCCAATTCACCATCGATGGCCACTACGCCACGGTCGAAAGGAATTTTTTGCTCGGTGTATTCGAGTTCGTACGTAACCGTGGTGTCTGCTGATGCTTCCCACGTAACCGATGGATAAAAGCCCAAACGCTCAGTTTCTACTGTATCGCGGAAACTTTCAGCATCTTCATAAAAGCCTACTAAGCGTACACCTACATTTTCAGCACTGCCTGCAACCGATTGTACATCAGCCTCAATGCGCTTTTGTGACCAGCTTCCGTAAGTTGCTTTAATTTCACCACCTTGACGAAACTGGGGGCGTTTTGTAACAAGGTTTACCGCTCCACCTGGTTCACCGCGACCAAACAGCGCAGCTTTAGGGCCTTTTAATACTTCAACATGATCAATGCCAGAAAGATCACGAGGTCCGCCAAATCCGCGTCCTGCGTTAAAACCGTTTACCAGAAACCCGCTAGGTAAGTTTTCGTCACCTGAAAAACCACGAATAGCAAAGCTGTTCCAAAGGCCACCAAAGTTATTTTGTCTGGCTACCGAAGCGGACAAGTCTAAAGCGTCGTTGAGGTTTATAGCGCCTGTATCATTGATGAGACCAAGGTCGATATCCTGCGCTGCTGCCGGCACCTCTTTATACTCAAATGCCCCTTGATACGCACGGTGCATACCATGCACCGTAATTTTCTCTACATCCGCTTCCGATTGAGTATTAGTGTTTTGCGCATTTGCAGGCGCATTCAAAAGCGTTGCGATAGAAAGGGCGAGGGTAAATTTTACCCAACTAGTCTTCATTAGTGTTTTCCTGTGTCTTTCTTATTTTTGGTGAAAATTGAGGTAGCTGTTTAAAACTGGCCGATGAAAACTCCGGGGCTTCAAACAAGTGATGATAGTAGAATTTGCGCAACGACGCATGAAACTCGCGAACATTATTTTCGTAGTTAACCATGGCTTTAACATCGGTATCAGCCGCACTCGTTAATAAGCGTTGCGTTAACAAAGACGGGGATAGCAGAGCAACATAGCTTGCAATTTTATCTTTGCGTAAGGTGGCGGCTTGATAAGCCTCTGAAAGTTCCTTTGCCGATTGGTCGCCAACTTGTTGAAACGCGTAATACCACTTCCAATTAAATGAACTGTCTCGTTGTGGATCAAAGTCGGTTTTATCCGCCCACTGTGGGTGAGTTTCAATAAACGCTTCCCATGTTTGTTCAACAGGTTTGTCCCATGCACTGTTAACGGCTTCTCGCTGCGTGAGCACAATGTCGCCGCCCTCAGGTGTATCGACCGACGCATTAATTATGGTGTGCCCGGTAACTGGCACAATAACCGTTGTGACAAGCCATACGCCTAACATGATTGAAGCTAGGTGCGTGGCGCTGAAATTGGCAAAACGCTTAGCAGCACCTATAGCAAGCACAATAGCGCTCCAAACAATTATGCTGCCAATGACGATGGTACAAACCGTTACTGTTTGAAACACAGACGCGCCATTCACTACACTAAAGGCAATAAACGGAATAAGTGTAACTAGTGCCAAGGGCACCAGGGTTACCAATACGCGTGATGACCAAATAGCATGCGAATTGCGTGCGGTTACATTAAGTAAGTCAAAACGGCGGGCTTCGCGTTCCTTCGCTTTTAAGTCGTAAAGGAGCAAAATGATAAACAGAGGCAACAGCACACTGGTAACGAAAGCAAAGTCAAAACGCCCTAGGAAAGCAAGCTCCGGATTGTCTGTATCGCTTTCATAAATCTGACCTTCTAGCGCTAGCATTCTAATACGGTGCTTCCACGGAAACACATCGCGCTCTCCTACAGCAGCAAACGCCAACGGCGAGGGCGGGGCATATGTCAAATGAAAGGCGTAATAGGCTACCATGCCATAATTAGATTGGTGAGTAAGGACAGCGTTGCGCTCTGTTTCATCTTTATCTAACAAGCGCTCAATAGTGGCTTGCTGTTCTTGCATTTCCGAATAGCCAGACCACAACGACATCGAGCTTAAAAGAAACACGACCAAAAGCGTTAGTTTTATCTGACGATGGCCAAATACGAAACCCGCTTCTCGTTTAATATCGCTATAACGCATCATGGATTTAATCTCCTAACTGCAGCTTGAAGAAGTAGTGCGGTAAGTCCCATCCAAAGCAACAGCTGAATAAAATAAATCAACGCGTTACTAATGCGTGTGCTTCCTGCTTCTGGTTTAAAATCAAACTCTGCTAAGATCGCCCAGTTATCTGCGCCAACCACAGCTTTGTCTGCTGCTTCTTCACTGGCGTTGCGGTTCATATCTAACTTGTAATCGAGTTTTTCAGCGTGAACCTTGTTCAAAGCCTGAACAAACTCAAGTCTTAGCGTTTCCGCTTCCCTTAAAAAGCGGTGGTGTGTCTCGAGGCTAGTTCCCGCAAGGATCGTAGAAATAGAGCGCACCGCAACTGTAGGCGAAAGCCAGCCAAACTGACGTGCTATTTGGGCTTGGTCTAACTCTTCAGTCATGCGGGTTTCAGCAAACTCATTGAGTACTTTGGCTTGTCGACCTTCTGAGTACTGGGCAACAATGCCCCTGAAATTCACGGGTAAGTCATCAACTGAATCTACATTATATTTGGCTAGTAAATCTTCTTTTAGCTTTTTGAATGCAGGGTCGTTAACGTCGTGACCGTCGCCTAAACTTCTAAGCTTTTCTTCCACTTTGAAATCGGCTTCAACTTTTCCTATTGAAGGGGCAATGTTTGTGGCAACGCTGCTCCCTAAACGAGGAAGCAACACACAAGCGCTCATCCAAATGACAACAAGTACCGTGAAGCTAACGCTGCCTTTCTCAAATATGGCCGAGCACGCAGTGACTACCGTGGCCCACAGTAAAAAGTAAACCACATAACTAAGGCAAAAGAGTATTACAACAAGTGCACTTTCGTTTGAAAACGCGACATAAAGACAGGCAAGCAGTAGCGGGAGTAAAAATAGGCTGCTAGCAGTCATAAGCGCCAGAAGCTTCCCCAAGAGCAATTGCCAACGGGTGGTGCCTTGAGAAAGCAGTAAGGTTAGCGTGCCGGCTTCGCGTTCACGAGACACGCTGCCGTAGCCAATTAGAATAATAAATAAAGGTGCAAGAACCAAAGCTAAAAAGCTGGGTGTTAAACTACTAAAGCGTGTAAGCCCTGCGGATTGGCGCTGCTCGGCGAACATCGCACTATTTTGGCGGTGCCCTTCTAAAAATATAGCGTTCCCCGTGTAAGTATCGACACCCGGTTCAATTACGCTCAGTGGAGTGGGGGCTCGAAATACATAATGACCATAATGCACCATGCGATGAGGGTGCTTATCGGGCTGTGCCTCAAAGCGTTGTTCAGCTTCTGTTTGAAGGTGGTCTCTGGTGTGGGCAGCCTCATCGACGTGAAAGGCGTTAACTACCAGTGCAGCTATGGTAAGCATAGCGCCTAGCAATAAAACGGTCGCTGCTACTTTTGTTCGCATCCAATAGCGCCACTGTTCTGCACAAATGATTTTAGCAACATTCAGTATCATACATTACGCCCTGCAAATGCTGCGTGAACGGCTTCAGTATCTATTGGCGTATCGCCAGCGCGCTCGAAGGAACCGGTTAATTTGCCATTACTTAAAAGCACAATTCGATGGGCAACTTGGCAGGCAGCATAAACGTCGTGGGTAACCATAAAAATAGTAGCGCCACCCGCTGCCAGCTCTGACACTAACGCATTAAATTCGTCGATGGCTGCTGGATCTAGCCCAGATGTAGGTTCGTCTAAGAACAGTACAGGCGCATTGCGCAGTAGCGCCAAGGCAATTGCGGTCTTCTGACGCATGCCTTTTGAATAATTAGATAGCGCCTTATTCCACGAATCTTCTTGAAGTGCGACCTTGCGAAGTGCGGCGAACATATCGTCGTCAGACTTATCGACTCCAGCCACTGACAAGAAATAACGAATGTTTTCTACGCCAGAAAGATGGCCATATAAGGTGACAGATTCGGGTAAGTAGGCAACAGACTTTTGAACTTGGTTTGGCTGGGTAGAGGCATTATGCCCTAATACAGTAGCGCTACCGCTACTTGCCTTCATAAGCCCTAAAAAGGTTTTAAAGGTGGTAGATTTACCTGCGCCATTTCCACCTAAAAGTGCAAATACTTCGCCTTTTCCTACATTAAAATTGAGATTGTCTAGAAGCGTGCGATCGTCAACACACACGGTAAGCGCATCCGCGCATATCACTGAATTTGTTTGCATTGTTTGGAGAAGCTATACATTAGAATCGTGCTGCAATGTTATAATATAACCATCTAGATGGGAATAGCTTTTATTTAGGTAGTGTGTGTTTTGTCTTAATTAGAAACAATTTACAAATTTCGGAAGCTGAAACGAAAAAGGCTTGCCGAGTGGCAAGCCTTTGAAATTGGTGGAGCTGGCGGGATTTGAACCCGAAGTTTCATTCATTTTTTCAATGTCTTACGTATTCGAATAGATTTAAATGTCAAGCTACTTTGTCTTGGATGCTGGTAGGAAGCGATTTTAAGTCTAAATCACCTTTATCACATGCTTCTTTAAACATCTTCTTTATTTCACCAACTGAAATACGTTTGTGATTATCATCTTTAACTGTGTCACGAATCATCTCACTAACTATTTTTAACTTTTGTATGTCTAGATTTACTAAATCTCTATGGAGTGTATCAGCTCCTGCTAGCAAAGTGTCTCCAGGCGTTGCTTCAATAGCTAATTCTAAGGCCTCTATGTTTCCAGTATCTAAAACAACATAATCCAATGATGAAATAGAGTCTAAGGACGCTAAGATAGCCATGGCTGCTCTCCGAATATCTTGCTCAGTTTCAGCTATCCAGAAGGATAAAGTATTGTTGGTTGTTCTTAAGCAACTGGTTGGTGCGTCTGCGCTTATTGAATCATCACCAAACTCATTTATCGATTTTTTCCATTTTGATAAAGTTATTTTTCTTACTAAAAAAGGCATCATAGTTCCTGTAGATACAAAATAACGTCCTTAAGATAACAGTTTAACCAATCAAATTTTATAGTCACTGATTCTAAAAAAATTAAACAATCTTTTTCTTCCCAATTCTCAAAAGCTCTTATGCCTGACTCAACGACTTCTTCATCCTTATTTGATAATGCAGCAAGTGCCATAGTTGGCCCCTGAGGTGAAACAATTGAATAATCCATATGGGAGAGCGTTAAAATGATTCCAGAAGCTATAAATGGGTTTTTAAACTCATCAAGAAAAATTTCATTAACTAATTCAAAAATAAATAAAGATCCATACTCTTTTATTTTTGATTCTATTTTATTTTGTAAAAGAGATGTTTTTCCATATTCAAAGACACTTTCTTTGGCACTTTTAAGTAATTCTTGACGAATTGCACGTTTTATTTTTAGTTCATTATAAAAATTATTGTTGGTGTCTGAGATGTAAGAGCGAAATTTTAGATGCTCAGAGGCGCTCAAAGTTATAGGACTTGCGATATTTACTGACAAGTCGGTGTTTATCGGCTGTATGTGGTCTGCAGTTGAAAATCCGAGGTTTTCGTACCCTTTATAGGATGATCCTGAGAGACTATGATATTCATACTGTTTATCAGACTCTATATCACTAAATCTGAATTGCATCTGCCTAAGCCTCCGAATTTACTAATCTGTCTAGGTTGTTCCTCATTTCATTAGCAAATGTGTCAGTTAATTCTAAAAAAGAACGGGAGTGAGATAGCTCAAATCTATCTGCAGTTTTCTCATATTTAGTATTAATATCAATCGTTACCGCTAGAGTATCAAATGGGGTTTCAAGTCCATTATTTACGACTGTGCCTTGAACTCTTTTTAGTGATCGAATTAGGTTCAAATCTTCGTTTAACCCTTCAAAATTGTGAGATTCTGAGACACCATCCCGAAAACTCCATTCGAAAGGAACTCCTCTACATCCTGTATCACTAAAAACTTTATTATGAGTTTCATTTACGTTAATTGAATCTGGATCAAATAAGTATTCATTAATTAATGATAATCTAGTGAACTTCTTGTTATAAATTCTAAGGAATTTTGAAACTATATCTAGACTTGTGGATATGAAATTTTTAGAAAATTCTGCAGCATCAAACGGGAAACTCTGACATCTTTTGGTTATAACAATTTTCTCACTCTGAAATTCCACTACGACATTCAAACTATCAATTTGTAATTGAGGTCTTAACGATACGCCGGTTGGTGAAACTTCCTGGAATGTCGAAGGAATTATATCTAGATCACCGAAGGCGTCCATCAACCCCTTGAAAGTTCCTTTGTTCTTGGCATCAAGTTCGCGCAAATTACAAAAGAATGAAGAAGAAAGTTTATATTCAAATTTGTACATTATATTTCCATTTAAAAAGTGTTTTTACCTGGGAGCCATCGTCCATAAACTTTCCTTATCATGCCCCAGTCAGTGTACCCCATCTGCGCGGCTACCCAGAGCGGGTTTTTTCCTTTTGACAACATCATTGATGCATATGTATGTCTGCAGTTGTATGGACTGCGGTAACACACGTTAGCATTACTCAATGCAGGACGCCAAATATACTTGCGCAACCCTTCTGCATTTTTGAAGGGAGCTTCAGTGATGGGGTCGATGAATACCTTTTTCAATGAGCCGTTGAATAATACTAAAAATTGTAATGCCGAAAACGAATCATCATTCATCTCGACAGTTCTGATGCTCCCTCGAGTTTTAGGTTCCTTTTCGATGCCTCTACTGACTGATTTTCGGACATGTATAACTCTTTTGTCAAAGTCTATATTCTCCCAATCTAAAGCAACCAGCTCACCGGTCCTGAGCCCTGAATATATTGCGAGTTTGTACATGCTGGAATAGGGCTCCTCTAGTGCGTCTAGAATTCTCCCTATTTCATCGAAGGTAAAGGGCTTAGGCTCGTTGTGAACTTGTTTGAATCGCTCAACTCTGTCTATGGGATTTTCTTTTATTACTCCATCATAATATGCTCTTTTGAAAATTTGTTTAAATACGCTTCTAGTTTCGTTTATTGATTTTCCTGAAAGTAGACTAGCAGATGCCCATTCATCAAACATACTGGCCTTGAATTCCGTCAGCAGCAAATGCCCCCAATTGGGCTTGATATAACTATTGTACTTCTGCGAGTAACCACGAATCGTAGTGTGCGACCAGTTGCGCTGTTTTTGCTTAAACCAGATGCTTGAATAATCATCTATCGTACAGTTGCATCCTGTATCGAAAGCTTTTTGAATGATTTTGCTGTTCGGGAAACGATCAGCAATAGATTTGTCGTTCATACTGATCGCAAACTTGTAAACAGGCTTCCTGTTCTTCTATTCGTTTCACTGCGGCTTTGTTTTGTGGGGAAGGGATGGTTTCTCTATATCGCTGATGCCCCAAAGTAAAGTCGATCACGTATCCGCCTTTAACTGCTTTAACACTCACTTGCTGTTCTCCTTAAACCATTGATTAACCATCTCGACAACGAATATCAGTTTGCCGTCTGGTGCTTTGAAATAATGTTCGTTGCGCGTCCACACGCCTTTCTTAACCTTCATGTGGATCGCGACTTTCGTATAGCCTGTTAGTTCAGAAAGCTTTTCAGTAGTAACCATTGTGTTCATTTGTGTATCTCCGTATTAAGACGGGGCTAGCATGCTCTGAAAAGGTCTGCTAAAACAGGCACCTTACGGGTATATGACGGGTAGCAAAGGAAATGATTAGTCAGGATATTCAAGAGCTTAAAGAATCCCTGCAATTAGCTGATAAGTTTCTAAATGAGAAGCTAAACCAACAGGATAAAGCCGAGGAAGTGCTTCATGCGATAGTCATCAAGTCTCTTAAACTTATTATTGATGAAGTATCGGTGAGGGATATTTACTTCTATTACACTAATATTTATGCCGCTGTCTGGGGGGAGGGTGATACCGATAAGGCATCTAGAACGGTCAGGAAATATCTGGAAGATATCTCAAATACCAAGCTATCTGCTAACTCAGAAATTAATCAATTTTTGGTATCCGAAAACTGTCAGCCATTATTCCTCACAGTCGCTCCATCGACAGGGGGAAAGCGTACACAATTCTACTTGATAACATGTCGACATGTAGAAGAGTCGACCAATGAACAAAGTACCAATGTGATTGAGTATGTGGTAACGAAGCTGCCTAAACCTCATTGGTGGGTTAAACCGCTCATGGAAATTAAGGTCACTGTCTGGCGAGTCTTCTGTGTTGTGGCAATCGGCGTATTTCTAACATGGTCGGGTGTATTTTATCTTACTAAAATATTCTCCGGCTCAATTTCAGTACCTTTGGCGATATTAACAGTAAGCCTCGCTGCTATCGCTGGTTATACAGTGATGAGATTGAATGACCTTAGCACAAAAGGCATAACTAATATTCCCTCTTTCATAGTGCCTTTGAAGCAAAGTAATAACCTTTTTACACTCGTTAGAGATGATAAAGAAAAAAAGCGAAACCTGAAAATTCTTGCTGTGACGTACGAGTCGAAATGTCCACTTTGTGGGGATAAAATCATCATTGAGAAGAGTAGGGACTTTCACAATCGATATGTCGGAAAATGCTCAATAGCGCCGAGTGAGCATGTATACACTTTTGACCATGTTCTCAAGAAAGGTCGACTTCTGAGATAACGGTAAATTCCTTCGCTACCAATTTTTTAAAGAGCGGTTTCTCAAATAAACTGAGGTTTGCCCATAAAACGGACAGCTCCGAATTTTTCTCTGGCAATATCAAATGCAGATTCGGCGGATTTGAAAGGGCCCTCTAGTTGAATGTTTGAGCAATCACCAACTGTTACTATGTAATCGCCATTGACAAAAGAAACGGATTGTTCAGGATGATTCAATGTACCTGCACCGTATTCGTTCAGTCGCGTTACTAAGCAACACAT
Organism: Alteromonas sp. AO-Serp; assembly: GCF_017849675.1. NCBI lineage: Bacteria > Pseudomonadati > Pseudomonadota > Gammaproteobacteria > Alteromonadales > Alteromonadaceae > Alteromonas > Alteromonas sp. AO-Serp. The sequence goes on along the minus strand of NZ_JAFLMX010000042.1, from coordinate 64,683 downwards.
TGACTCTGTTTGTATGTCGAATGGGGAGTCGCCAGGTTGACGTTCGGTTGCATTGCCGCAGTACTGTTCCTTTGGTTCTGTAGGTGCAAAGGTGTTTGAGCATTCCCTTTGTTGAATGCAGCATTTTTTATACTTTTTACCACTTCCGCAGGGGCATCTTTCATTTCTTCCTGTTTTCATTTTTTATTTCTCGTTTGGGGTTAGTACAGTTATTTACACAAGTCCAAGATTACCTTCGCTTTCGGCCAGCGCTCCGGTCTCCGGCGAGCTGGCCTTCAGACTCAGGTGACCACCAGATCCTTTATCGAACGCGCGCCTCTCGTGGGGCTCCAGCGCGGGTTCGAAAAGTTCTGGTGGTGACGTTAAGAGTATCCAGCCTTTATCCGCTAATGGGTACTTGGCTGATGCTGAAAGGATGGTTTTCGGTTTGCTTGAGAATGCATGTTTTGACAGCTGCGTCGGCTCTAAATGCTCGAACATGGCTTTTATATGCTTTGCATATTCGAGAGCGAATGGGCGTTCTGCTTTGCGCTTATTTGTGCCACCCATCATTAAAAGGTATGCCAGCCAGTCAGCTGAATCAGCTGCCTGTCTCAATTGCTCCAATTCAGCGTCTTCGATTGCTCCATCAACTTTACGAAGTTGCCGCCAGAGTGACACGGAAGGTAAACCGAAGAACTGAAACTGTCGGATATTGTATAAAGAAGCCCATGCCGTGATTCTTGTCGCTGCGACTTTTGCATCATTGCCGTATTTGTCGGTATCGAGATATTCACCATCAATATTTTTGCAAATGTACTTAGCGATATAGTCTTGTGCTGAGCCTTTTTCTTCACGTATTTCTTCCGCTTTGAACCGGCTTTCTTTCGCGCCAGCTTCTTCGCTTCCATGTTCCATTGCGTAATGCCGTTATATTTCAGTCACTCGCACAGCATTCTCCGCTGGCATGCAGAGCATTAGGTGCCAATGTGGTGTACCGTCATGGTGAGGTTCTACAACGCGCAAGCCGTAAACGTTGATTTTTTCTCTGTCGAATTGTGCCCGAGCCTTCTGCCACTGAGCGTTAAGATAACTGTTCGCATCTTTCACACTGAGCTTTTGATATTTCGGGTTCGCTCGACCGGATTTGTAATGAGAGTGATATGTTAGAAGGGGTGGTCACTGTAAAGAACCAACCGCAGTCCCCCTGCAATTTGGAATATTCTTCCGTGCCTTTCACTCGTGTTATAAGCTCGGCGCGCCTGACCTTCGGATTAGAAACATTGGCGTTGTATGCATCCAGCATCGAAATAAGCTCACCGTCTGCACTGCAGAACCATTTGTTTTCCATAAAGGCATAGGCTTGATCTTTCTCCCACTGGTGCTGACGGAGTCTGTCTTGGCTGCAATATGTGCTTTTTGCCTGATTCACTAAATCTAAATGACGACGGACTTCCTCCATCTTTTGAATGGCAAGTGTTTTAAGTTTCTTAAACCAAAATTTTTTGGAGCGCAGCAATGAGAGTGCTTCAGACTGAGACAAGTCACCTGGAATATTGAAGCCGTATCGACGGAATTTGCTGATGCAAAACCGGAAAGCAACGTCATTTGTCATGTGTGATGTATCTCGCATACATTCTGATGCTTTTTGCTTGGTAAAGGTTTTTAGCTCTGCGATATCTTTTGAAAGATTGAGATCTGCAACTTCAAGTTCTTTATCTAATCGATACAGAATGCGGTTCGCTTCAACGTAGTTGCTTTGTTGACTAATTTTGAGATATTTATGCGCTACATCGTAGGCGATAGGGGGCATCTTATCGAAGGTGCGTTTTCGGAACAGGTGGCATTCACGTGTACCTATTCCGCGGGTCAGTTCGTCGGGAGAAGTGACAGTCTCGCGACATTCAAGTACAGATTCGCGACACTTTACAGCCCTATTAAGACCATTAGAGACCTGTGGTTGGTTTTGAGTGGTATCGCCAGAGGTGGCGAATTTAAAGGGGGGAAGCGGTCTAGATTGGTCTAGACCGCTTCTGGAATTGGTGGAGCTGGCGGGATTTGAACCCGCGTCCAGAAAATGTCTACCTTTGGTACTACATGCTTAGTTTGTCATTTATTTAACTGCTTGGAACTCCGACAAACAGGATTTCCTTGCAGCTGGCCTAATACTGTTTCGCGGTTCACCCTTAGACAAGGTTCCCTCGCTATCCTACTTGGATGACCTTCCGAATCCCCGCTAGCAGGAAAAGACTAGGGTGGAAGGGCCTATGCCGGTTATTAAGCGGCTAGTGCGTATGTTTCGTCGTTTGCGACTATTTAAATGCGGCTTTTTAAGAGGCAAACCGCTCCTCTGCATGCACCTCCGGCTTCCTAGATCCTGTCGAATCCTAATCAGCCCCGAGTGTGATTTTCAATAATAGCACAATTGTTACATGGTGAAATACATTCTTTTGAAAATTACTATAAATTTTAAGGGTTTGGCTATAAATCAACCAAAAATAACATCTAGTTTTTCAAAAGCTTACCTGTGTGGCCTTCAGTTGAAGCTTTGCTTAAACAGTAACACACAAACATTGAGTATTATTGAACTACCATAGATATGTGGATGCTTGAGTAAAATTCAAGTGTCGAGCGCACAAGGGCTGTACAAGAAACGCAATTTATAAACCAAAATAGCGCTTTTTATTTGATTACTTTAGCGAATTTTTAAGGAAATAGTGCTGATGTAATGATGCAATTAGTAGCAAGAACCATTAAAGTACGTGAGCATAATTAAAAGGCTTGTAGTGTAAATGTCTTCAGATTCCATATTGTATTCTCCGTATACCTTGCCATGTGGCGTAACAGCGCGAAACCGTCTTGTTAAAGCTGCTATGGAAGAAAATATGTCGAGTATGGGAAATATTCCCGGAGAGTCTTTGTACTCACTCTATCGATATTGGGCCCACGGCAATTTAGGCATGGTGATCACAGGCAACGTTATGGTCGATAAAGGCGCCATGACAGGGCCAGGTGGCGTTGCACTAGAAAAAGATACCGACATTGCGCCGTTTCAAAAGTGGGCAAAAATCATTAAGTCTAATGGCGCTTTAGCCATAATGCAGATTAATCACCCTGGTCGACAGGTATTTAAAGCGATGAAAGGCAAAGCTATTGCGCCTTCTGCTGTACCGCTTGATATGGGCAAACACTCCAAGCTGTTTGCTCAACCACGAGAAATGACCTGCCAAGACATTCACGATGTGTGCAAACGTTTCGTTCAAACTGCTAAGCAAGCTGAAAAAGCCGGGTTTGATGGCGTTGAAATTCACGCCGCTCACGGTTATTTGCTTACGCAGTTTTTGTCTCCGCTTACTAATCAGCGTCAAGACGAGTGGGGAGGTTCTATTATTAATCGCGCCCGCTTGCTGATAAACATAGTCAGTCAGGTTCGAGCGGTTTGCGCTAAAGACTTTATTGTTATGGTAAAGCTTAACTCTGCAGATTTTCAGAAAAATGGTTTTTCTTTTGATGATGCCTGTGAGGTGGTAAATCGCTTGGAAGCCTTGGGTGTTGATGTTGTAGAACTGTCTGGCGGCAGTTATGAAGCGCCTGCCATGCAAGGGCAAACTCGTGACGACACCACGCTGGCCAGAGAAGCGTACTTTTTGGAATTTGCGCAGGCACTGGTAAGTAAAACTGATATTCCGCTTATGACAACTGGCGGTATAAAAAGGGCCGAGGTAGCAGAGGAAGTGATTGAGCAGGGCTGTGCCCTCGTTGGATTAGCCAGCGCCCTTGCTATTACCCCAGACTTAGCCAAAAAGTGGCAACAAGAATGGGCGTATTCGGGCATAATTCCACACTGCTCATGGAAAGATAAATCGCTTGCAAGCCTTGCGAATATGGCCATGGTGCGAAGACAACTTAGACGCCTTGGGAATAACCTAACCACCTTAAGAAACCCGTCACCGCTGTGGAGTCTGATTCTTGATATGCTACATCGCAAGAAAATGACGAAACGAGACGTAGGTTAAACCTATTACACTTCTTTTTTGGCAGCCCAAATAAAAACACAGCGTTAAACGCTGTGTTTCATCATTCTTTCTTTTTGACGCTGCCAATCTTTGTCTTTAATGGTGTCACGCTTGTCATGGGCGTGCTTACCTTTTGCTAGGTGAATTTCTAGTTTCACCCAACACTTTTTCCAATACATAGACGTGGCAACGATTGAATAACCTTGGCGGTCTCGCGCACCCATTAAGCGGTCAATTTCTCGTTTGTTCAGCAACAATTTGCGAGCACGCTCTGGAGCAGCGATAACGTGGGTAGAGGCTTGATTCAGCGGACTAATTCTACACCCTACCAAATACGCTTCGGCATTCTGGATAATAATGTATGCATCGGTAATGTTCACTTTACCGGCACGAATACTTTTAATTTCCCACCCTTGAAGCTCAAGTCCGGCTTCGAACTTGTCTTCTAGGAAATAGTCGTGACGCGCTTTTTTATTCTGCGCGATATTTCCTGTGGTGTTTTTGTTGGCTTTATTCTTTTTCATGCTGGCTATTATACTGATTGTTCAAAGGAATGTCTTTAGTTGTCATTGTTATCTTATATTGGGGCATTTGGTTCAAAACCGAATACGAGCGAACCAAATTTTCTGTGATACAATGCGGCCAAGAGTTTTAATTGTAGTGGAATCAATGCCAAGTATTCATAGAAGCGCGCTGGTAGCTCATAGCGCAGAAGCCATGTTTAACTTAGTCAACGATGTAGCTTCCTACCCAGAGTTTTTGCCAGGCTGTACCGATAGCAAAATCCTCGACACTTCAGCGCAAAGCATGAAAGCGTCATTGTTAGTGGCAAAAGCTGGTATCAAGCAATGGTTTACAACGCACAACGTGTTAGAGCCAGGTAAAAGTATTCAAATGCAACTGGTCGACGGTCCGTTTCGCTCGCTTACCGGTGGCTGGACATTTTCAGCGTTATCAGAAGAAGCCTGTAAAATTGAATTAAACCTAGAGTTTGAATTCAGCAATAAGCTAGCTGAAATGGCTTTTGGTAAAGTGTTTAACAGTTTAGCCAGCAGTATGGTTGCAGCGTTTACAGACCGAGCGCGGAGCGTGTACGCATGAGTAAGAAGCTCATCAATATTGAGGTTGCCTACGCGTTACCCACCAAGCAAACTATCATTGATGTTGCTATTCATGAAAATGCGACGGTAGAAGAAGGAATAAACGCGTCTAACGTGCTTGAGCAGTTTCCCGAGATTGATTTGAAAGCAACAAAAGTGGGTATTTGGAGCCGCGTGGTTAAGCTTCGCGACACGCTTACCGATGGCGACCGTATTGAAATTTACCGCCCGCTTATTGCTGACCCTAAAGAAATCCGCAAGCGCCGTGCTGAGAGAGCGAAAGAGGAAGGGCGCGCTGACAAAGTCACAGGTGGAAAGGTAAATCCACTTAAGGCGAAGTCATAGCAGTCAGCTGAGCGCTTCTACGCCAGCGCCAAAGATAGATACAAAAATGGCCTTCAAGTGAAGGCCATTTTTTTTAAAGACAAAGGCTATTAGCTTTTTTCTGAAATACTGCCTAACTCCAAGAAAGGGGAGGCATCAATATCTTCAGCATCCATCATGCTAGCAATTCGCTGAACGGTAGCGACCATTTGGCTTTGCTCCCACTCTTTAAGCTGTGAAAAACGCTCGACAAAGTGTTCTTGAAGCGGACGAGGGGCGTCAACCACTGCCTCTTTACCGCGTTCGGTTAAGAATACGCCCACTTTTCGTTTATCTTGCGTACTTCTTATGCGCGTAGCTAAGTCTCGTGATTCTAGTCTATCTAGAATATTCGTGATGGTTGCAGGGCTTAAGTTAATATTCTCTGCAATTTCTCGCACCATTATACCCGGGCGCTCTTCAATATTTTGCATCACCAATAACTGTGGGCCTGTTAAACCCACGTGTTTACTTAGCTGCTTGCTGCGTAGGTCTACAGCGCGTATTACGCGCCGTAGTGCCACTAATAGTTCTTCTTCTTTTCGCATGTTACTTCCAACAAATGCGTAACCCAACGGTTACTTAAGCAAATGAATAAAATGTTGGTGCTTATGATAGTGATCGATGACGTCATTAATGACCGAAATCTTCGACCAGCCCATAATATCATAGTTCTGACCACCTTCACTAAGGTGCACTTCGGCGCGATAGTACGTGGCCTTTTTGTTTTCGTCCAGTGCTGGTGTGTCACTTGGACCAAATTCAGGCTGTTCTGTCGATACAGGGTGCACAGCATAAATAAACTCAGGGTCATTGCCCATATCAACGGTTAATATGAGTGCTTCGTCGGTATCTTCAATTTTAATTTCAAATTGCTGTGCTTTAAACTCCTCGCTTACTTCTATTAGCGCAGGCTTCACCACTTTGTTGATATAACGACGAACGGCAGTTTCATCTGGAAAGGTCACAATATTTTCAAGGCGCTCTTTCCAGTTTTTATCAGAGTCATTATGCTGCGGTGTACCCGTTAGTACTTGTAAACTTTCACGTTTGTACGCCTCAATACGAAGGGCTTTCAATAGTCCCGCTATGGCGATAAGCAGCACAATAGCAAATGGCAGTGCGGCAGCAATCGTCATAGTTTGCAGCGCGCCAAGCCCACCAGCGTAAAGCAGCACTGAACTCACCACACCAACGCCAACAGCCCAGTATACTCGTTGCCACAACGGCGTATTGTTTTCACCGTGTGAACACAACATATCGACAACCATGGCACCCGAATCACATGAGGTTACAAAGAAAACAATGACCATCAATACTGCTATTAGGCTTAGTACTGAAGCGAAAGGGAACTGTTCTAAAAATACAAACAGTGCCACTGAGCTATCTTCATTTACCATTTGTGCAAGTACGTCTTTACCTTGTACTAACACCTGATCAATAGCGGCGTTGCCGAATACGGTCATCCAAAATAGTGTAAACGCTGATGGTATAAGCAGTACGCCCATTACAAATTCACGAATGGTTCTACCGTAAGAGATACGCGCGATAAACAGGCCAACAAATGGTGCCCATGCTAACCACCAACCCCAGTAGAAGATCGTCCAGCCGCCAATCCAGTCTGTTTTCTCATAGGCGAACAGGTTAAATGTGTTGCGCACTAAATCAGACAGATAAGCCCCTGTGTTTTGCATAAACGCTTGTAGTAAAAATACGGTTGGGCCTAAAAAAAGAACAATTAAAAGCAGCAGTAAGGCTAAAACCATATTAGTTTCTGACAGACGGCGTATGCCTTTTTCCAGGCCAGTAGTTACAGAAATTACGGCTAAACCAATAACGCCTGCCATTATAGCTATTTGAACACCAGTATTTGACGGTAGACCAAATAAATAGTTAAAACCCGCATTTACTTGCGAAGCACCCAAGCCTAGCGACGTAGATACACCAAACACCGTTGACGTAACCGCGAATATATCAACCACGTGCCCAGGCCAGCCATAGATCCGGTCACCAATTAACGGGTATAAAGCAGAACGCAGTGTAAGAGGTAAGTTTTGACGGTACGCAAAATAGCCCAAAATCAACGCCACTACTGCATAAATTGCCCAAGCATGAACACCCCAATGGAAAAATGTGGTTTTCATTGCTTCGCGAACAGCATCAATACTTTCAGCCTGTGCAGTGGGGGGCGCTAAAAAGTGCATTAAGGGCTCGGCAACGCCAAAGAACATAAGCCCAATTCCCATTCCTGCTGCAAACAACATACTAAGCCAAGTCCCAAAGCTAAATTCGGGGCTTGCGTGATCTGGGCCTAACTTAATTTCGCCGTAGCGTGACATTCCGAGGAAAACAACAAACACCACAATTACTGCGACAGTAAATACATAAAACCAACTACCGTTGGTCACAATTGCGCTCTGAAGCTTTTGGAAAAGCGCGTCTGCTGTCTCAGGAGCACCAGCAGCGAAGATAAGTAAACATAGGATTAAAGCTGACGATGTAATAAACACCGGCTTGTTGAGTGGAGATTTATTTTCGTTCTCAATCACGCAGTAAATTCCTTTCACCTTTTATAAATTTCGTTATATACGCAGAAATATACCGCATGGTGCATTTTTTATAAACATCAAATGAAATTATTAGATTTGTATGTATTTGGTAGGTGGGTCAAAGTGCAGTCTTTTTTCTTCAATTGTTTTTACGATAAAAATTAGACTTTCTGCTAGGTTTTAGGTGTTTTTGGTTAATTATTAATCGTTAGAGTAGAAATAATTAATAGATTGTGTATCGTAATATATGATCTTTTTGATATGTGTTTTAAGTAAACACTGTCCGAAGAATAAAAAAACAATTGAAGGAAACACACACAAATGCGAAAAACTCAGCTTAGCTGTGCAATCATCGCTGCACTGGCATCCACCTCTCTGGCTGCGCAAGAAACTAAAGCGCCCGCTAAACTTGAAACCATAGAAGTTACCGCCACGAAAAGAAGTGAATCAATCCAAGATGTCCCTGTCGCAGTCTCTGCGTTAGATGGAAAAGCATTAGAAAACCTCGGTATTGATAACTTCCAAGACTACGTAGAGTTTTTACCGAATGTGGTATTCCAAGGTACAGGTCCAGGGCAAAACGAAATATACATTCGTGGTGCGGCGACAACGCAATCAAGCATTACCCTGTCATCTGTTCAAGCACTTCAGCCCTCAGTGGCTTTCTATCTTGATGAAATGCCTGTTTCTATGGCTGGCCGAAACTTAGATATTTTTGCGACCGATGTTGAGCGTGTAGAGGTTCTACCTGGGCCGCAAGGTACGTTATTTGGTGCGAGTTCTCAGGCAGGTACAGTTCGTCTAATCACAAACAAGCCAGATCATTCTGGTTTTGCTGCAGGCTTCGATACCAGTATCTCTACCACAAAAGGCGGAGATATGAGTAACACGGTGGAGGCATATTTCAACGTTACTCCAACTGACAACCTTGCGCTGCGTGTGGCTGCCTACAATGAAAGTCAGGGCGGTTGGATTGACAACATTGAAAATGAGCCAGGAAATGGTGGTTACATTGGAAGTGCAGTAGTTATTGATCGTATTTCTGGAAATGCATTGCAAAAACAGGGCATCGATCCGGCTGCTATGGATGCACGTCGTGAAATTAATGGTTTTACCCGCAGTGAAGCCGCCGTTGTGTCGCCAAGAAACAGCGAACATGTTGAAGATAACTTTAATGACGCGGTTTACTCAGGGGCGCGATTCGGGTTGTCTTACATTATCAACGAAGATTGGGATGTACTGGTTCAACACACTCAACAAACACTTGATACAGAAGGTGTGTTTGCCTACGACCCCACAGTGGAAGGCGAAAGCTCGGCAATTCGCTTTCAAAGCGATGAAAACTCCGACGAATTTGGCTTAACCACATGGACCCTAAATGGTCGTTTGGAAAAACTAGATGTGGTGTATACCGGTGGTTACCTCGATCGTGAAATAGACACGCTTACCGATTACACAGGCTACACCAACGGCGGCTTATTTTCCGCGTACTATGTGTGTACGCACTATGAAACGCCAGATAATCCAGATGACGCGCGCTGCCTCGATCCAAGTAAATACTACAAAGAAGACACCACTAGCACTCGCTTAACCCACGAACTACGTTTCAGCACAACGATGGATACACCATGGCAGCTAACGGCGGGTGTGTTTTATGACGAACAGGAAGTAGGCTCGGTAGGCCAGTTTAAAATCGCAAGCCCTGAAATCTTTGAGAACCTTGCGGGTTCATGGAATGCGCTGGCGGGTGACCGTGGAATTAACAGCGATGGTGGCCCTTTCTCTCCTGAAATTAGCTTTGTAAACGATGTTACGCATACTATCGAGCAGATCGCAGTATTTGGTCAGCTAGGCTATGAAATTACTGATACGCTTACTGCTACCATTGGTGCGCGCTGGTATCAAATTGACGATATTTATCGCGGCGCTACATCAACACGCGACGTAACAGGCCGATTAGAAGCCTATGGTCAAGGCGTGCTAGATCCCGCCGTTTATGATGGTTTGGGTCTTGACGGCCAAGGTGTTGTAGATGCTATCCAAGATGGTTCATTGGAAATTGGATTACTAGACGGTGACGGTGTACTCACTGTTGACGATACCATCTTCAAATTTGGCCTTGACTGGAAAGTAAATGAAAACGTATTGCTTTTCGCGAACTATTCAGAAGGCTTCCGTCCACCAGTAACTAACAGACTAGGTGGTGACGCAGCGGCAAATGACACTGGGGCCTTTGCGGATTTCCGTGTTCCGGTTTACTCAACAACAGATACGCTGGATAACTACGAAATTGGCCTGAAAGGTGATTTCTTAGACGGTATCTTGCGTGTTAATGCTACTGGTTACTATTCAGAAATCAGTGACTTGCAAACGTCGCGTTTCGACCCAGCAAATATTAGTTTCTTAGTCTTTACCGATAATGTTGGTGATGCAGAAGTTAAAGGGATTGATGCAGACATTACTTGGTTAGCAACAGATAACCTAGTCATTAACGCAGCATTTAGCGTACTGGATACTGAACTGGTTAGTATTAACCCTGAACTAGAAGGTATTGCGGCTGGCGTAGGCAGTGAGCTTCCGTACTCTGCTGATTTCTCAGGCAACATTAGCGCACGTTATTTCTTTGAGTTAGATGGCGGTAAAGAAGGGTATGTTAATGCATCACTTACCTATACCGGCGACCGTCTTGCTGGCATGGTGATGAACGCCTATGCCATGGAAGATGCAACTCGATTGATTTATGGCACGGGCTCGGGTCTGAAAATTAAAGATGAGGGTGACGAGTTTAAAGGCGCAACATATCCAGGTGCAGATGGTGAAACAATTCGCGGTGGCCGCTACATTCAGGAAAGTTACGTGATTGGTAATGTATCTGTGGGGATGACGTATCAAAACTGGAAAGTTGAAGCATTCGTTGACAACGTTTTCGACAAATCAGCAATTTTGAACATTGATACACAGCAGTATACGCCTAAGGTTGTGACTAATCGCCCTCGTACTATAGGTCTTCGCTTCTCTTACGATTACTATTAATAGTCGTTCGTCGTAAACGAAGAAGTAGATTGTACACAGTGCATTAAACGGCAGGCCTAGGCCTGCCGTTTTCATTACTTATCTTAGAAAAATTCGGTAGTATTAAATACATACCCTTTTGGCTCTCGCCAATTATCACCTGCGCTACCAAGAATTATAACGAAGGCTATGACAACAGAAGATTTTCAAAATCAAGTTCGCGCTATTAAGCAAGCGCTTCAACGCGGTCAGTTATCAACTGCGAAATCGTATATTCAAGATTTATTGTCCTTGTCGGTAAATGAGCAGCAAAAAGCAGAAGTACTTTATTTGGCCGCTGTCACTTACAGGCTCTCGAACCAACATAGCGATGCTTTTAAGGCTATCGACACTCTTCTATCTCTTCGCCCAGATTACGGCAGGGGATACCAAGAGCTTGCATACTGTCATGAAGCTGTGGGAGACCAGCAAAACGCAGCAAGTGCGTTCTTTAAAGCAACGCATTTTAACCCCGCTCTTATAAGCAGTTGGAAAAAGCTGCTCTTAATCTATCAAAATCATCGCGACGCTACCGCTGAACAAATGGCATCAAATCAGATTGCGCATTTGCAGTCTCTTCCTCCGCCAATTCTGGGTGCCTACGACCTTATGTACGAAAAGCAGTTCGCTGCGGCAGAGCAAGTGTGCCGCCAATTTTTGGCTAAACAAAAGCATCACCCTGAAGCTATGATGTTGTTGGCTGAAATTGGTATGCAGTTGAAGGTGTACAGTGATGCAGAATTTTTGTTGGAAAGTTGTGTGGAATTATACCCGGACAACGAGCGAGCGGCGCTAGCGTATCAAAACGTGCTTTCAAAGTTGGGTAAGTTTCCCGAGGCCGTAAACGTTGCGCGACAAAGACTCTCAAAAAGCCCAGACAGCTTTGTTATTAAAACCAGTCTTGCCCATGCGCTTGTTGGTGTAGGGCAATTAGATGAAGCGATAGATATTTACCATGGCGTACTAGAACAAACGCCAGATAGACCTAAAGTTTGGGTGTCGTTGGGTCATGCACTAAAAGCCAAAGGCGATACTGCCGATGCGGTTAACGCTTACGAAAAAGCGGTAGGTTTTGCCCGCGACTATGGTGATGCCTATTGGAGCTTGGCGAATACGAAGACGTATAAGTTTAGTGACAAGATGCTTAAGCAAATGACTGAGCAAGCCAGCAATGATGCAATTAACTTAGACGATAAAATTCATATTTGTTTTGCGCTCGGAAAAGGGTTTGAAGATAACGCTCAGTATGACAAGGCCTTTGCGTATTACCAGCAAGGTAATGCGCTTAAACGCAGTACGCTTCAATTCGATATTGGGAAAACCGAGCAAGCATTAGATGCTCAGCAACAGGCTTTTAGTCAAGACGATTTCAAAAAAACACAGGGTTGCCAAGCGCCAGATCCTATTTTTATTGTCGGCCTTCCACGTGCTGGCTCTACACTGCTTGAGCAGATCCTAGCGTCGCACTCTAATGTCGACGGAACCATGGAGCTGCATGACATTCTGGGTATAGCGTCTTCGCTCAGCCACCAATCTACGCCATATCCGTTTAATATTTCAGCATTGAGTGAAGAAACACTGGCGAAACTTGGTGAGCAATATATTCAGCAGACCCGTGCATATCGTCAAGGCGCACCGTTATTTATTGACAAAATGCCCAACAATTTCATTCATATTGGGCTTATTAAGAAGATACTGCCTAACGCTAAAATTATTGACGCGCGAAGGGATCCAATGGATTGCTGTTTTAGTGGGTACAAACAACTATTTGGTGAAGGGCAAGAGTTTAGCTACTCGCTAAGTGATATTGGCCGATATTACAATGCGTATGAAAAGTTGATGTCACATTGGCATACGGTGATGCCCGGCGACATTTTAACGGTGCAGCACGAAGATGTGCTCGACGATTTAGAAGGGCAGGTTAAGCGTCTTCTGGCGTTCTGCGGTTTAGAGTTTGAAGAGGCATGCTTAGCGTTTCATAAAACCAAGCGGATAATCAAAACTCCAAGCTCAGAGCAGGTCCGTCAGCCTATTTACAAAACGGGGATGGGGCAGTGGAAGCCATTTGAATCTAATTTGGAAGCGCTGAAGGACGCGCTTAAGACGCAGTAGAAGCGCCTTGCGTTAAATAGCCGTATCTAGCGTAACTAGACTGAACTTGGGCTTTATCCTAAGCCAAGCTTTTGAAACTAGACGGTTACTTATTTACAGCGTTACAGCATCTTTAGAATAAAACGAGGCACGACTTTTACCGTGCCTCGTGTTTTTTGACACTTAAAGGCGTCAAGCCTGTGCCATTAGAGCCATTCCTAACGCTTATGGTTGATAAGGTAACGAAGATTGGTGAAGGATAATTCTAATTTTACCGTCGTCACATTGCTTGAAGACAAAGCTCTTGTTCACAAAAATATGGCTGTCGTCTGCACCAATAAAATGTACGTTGCATTGAACAATGGCTAACTCGCCGTTCAATATGAAATCTTCCTTGCTATACCAAACCTTTACCCAAGGCTTAAGCTTGAACCCATTGTCGTTGGGGTAGTCGCTATTGCCACCTACGAAGTAGGAAAGCGCCCCTTCTTTCGTTGGACGAAATGTTTGAGCACCAAACGTTAAGGTAGGTTTAAACAGTACCTTCCCATTATCGTAATCGTAGTTTTCAGATAAAACCTTTGATGCGAACGCCTTCGCATCGCCACCTTCAGCGTGTACTTTTCCCACCGCAACAACATTGTCGCACCAAGTCTGAAGGGCTGTATGTACCATCTCTTCTGTAAACATGACGCTAACTCCTTTAATTAATGGTTATGTTATACTGTATCAATTGTGTTTTAACAATATCGTTAAATCAATGAAATGTAACTGATTATCCGTGATAGATAATTGCTATCAGCGAAAGGTCACGGAGCATGCGATGATGCTAGCCACTAAAGAAATTAGGAGCTTTCGCTAACTATTATAAGAACAGCTTTTAACCTATACTTCATACAAAATAGACGCATTGCCATAATAATAATGAGATCTCTATTAGCCACCGTTTTATTATTCCTAGCGCTTTTTGTATTTCATGCAAATGCCGCGATTAAAGATATTCAGCCTCTTTGCCAGGATAGTGTCGACGAATGTTTATCGAAAATCAGAGCACAGCAATCTCTATTAGATAAGAACACACCACCATGGTGGGACCTTCAAGTAAGAAGGTTTGATATCTTATTTAACTTTCAACGTTATGATGAGCTTTATGCCCTTCTAAGACCTTGGCTTGAAGCTACAAATTTGAAAGGAATGCCAGAGTACAAGCCACTAGTTTCTCTGTTTTTCGGTAAGTGGTTACGTGCCAGTGGCCGAGAGCAGGAAGCAAGAATAGCGTTAACTAAATCTTTGACGGGCTTGAGAGCACAATATGAAAAGATGCCGTCCCCTCAACTAGGTATAAGGGTTTTAAATCTTTTGACTGTGCTTGGTAAAACGAAAGAAGCGCAGGACTTTGCTGAGCAACTGGAAGGTGAAAACTATAATGCGCCTGTCTTTTACCATGAGATCTTTGCTGAGCTTGGGCACGCCGCGCTAAAAGAAGGCGATAACGCAAAACATATTGAATATCGAATTAAATCGTTGAATTGGGCGTTGAAGCTACCCGATTATCAACAGCAAGCTATCGCCTACAGCAATTATGCTGTAGCGCTTCGCAACAATAGGAATTATCAGGAGGCAGAGCAGGCTTTCCTGAATGGTTTAGCATGTGCAGAGCAAGCGAAGGATATCGCTCAAATTAACAGTATTAAGTTACGGATAGCGGAAAACGCTACGCTTGGCAACGACCCTGAAAAAGCGAGACGTTGGCTCAAGCAAATATCTGTTGAGGGGCTTCCATCTTTACAGCTATCGCGCTACCGAAAATTGGTAAAAGATAACGCACCGCATTAATCGATAGGTTCATTTCGATTAGCTACAGGCAAAATGCACATTGCGGCACGCTTTTTTGTTTTCCAATTGTTAGATTCACTAATACTTACGGCGCTTCAGTCCAGTCTCGGCTAAAATCTTTGCCGAAATTTCTTCAATAGAATATTTAGTGCTGTTCAAAAACGGAATTTTTTCCTTTCTATACAGGTTCTCAACCTCACGAAGCTCCATCCTACATTGTGGTAGCGATGCGTATTTACTGTTTGCGCGTCGCTCTGAACGTATCTGATGTAGTCTATCGGCTTCAATTGTTAGTCCGAAGAGTTTGTTTTTAAATCGTCTTAGGGCAGGAGGCAGTTTCAGCATGTCTCCCATGTCTTCTTCTGTAAAAGGGTAGTTCGCTGCTTTTATTCCGTATTGAAGGGCTAAGTAAAGACTTGTTGGCGTTTTACCCGAGCGTGAAACACCAGTAAGAATGATGTCTGCTTCATCATAATCTTTTAGATTAGAGCCATCGTCATTAGCCAATGCGTAGTTTACGGCCTCAATTCTAATATCGTAGGTGGTTTCGTGGATACTGTGTGTACGATGTTTTTCTGGTTTTGAAGGAACACCCAATACTTTTTCCAGTGGCGCTACGAATTGATCGAGAAAATTATAGTTAATGCCCACAGATTTCGAGATTATTTTGCGAATATCTACATTCACAATTGTATAAAAAACGAGCGGCCTTTCTCCGGTGTCTTGAAAACTTTCAGAAATTTGCTGTAAAACTTTGTGAGCTTGTTCCTCAGTTTCAACGAAAGGAATGGTGTTGTGATTGAAAGAAACGGGAAACAGGGAAAGCAGGGCGTGGCCGAAGACCTCTGCAGTGATGGCTGTACCATCTGAAATATAAAAAGCTGTGCGCACAACATATCCTTAACATTGGTGTAATTTTATTACAAAAGTAATAAAGGGTTTACATTCTGAATTTCCCCATTCTAAGATGATTTCGTCGAAAAGCTACACGGTTCTTGTGAATGATGGCAAATATCAATAGGTTTGCTGTCAAACGTAATGGACAGCGTTAACAGTGGTTTTCACCACATATCGACTACAATTTGATGAGTTTCAGGTGACAAAAAGCACAAACCTGAAATTAACCTCATACCCTACACATAAAAAAGCTGGAGGCTTGGGCTGTGCAAGAATACGTACTTTGGTATCAAGAACTGGGCATGCATGATGTGGGTCGCGTAGGCGGCAAAAATGCATCATTAGGCGAGATGATTTCAAACCTGGCGAACGCCGGTGTGCAGGTGCCGGGAGGTTTTGCTACCACCGCCGAGGCATTTAATGAGTTTCTAGAGCAAAGTGGCCTAGAAGCGCGCATTCACGAAGTCTTAGACTCGTTAGACGTAGATGACGTAAACGCACTGACCGAAGCGGGTAAGAATATCCGCCAGTGGATCATCGACACACCTTTCCAAGGAAAGCTAGAAGAAGAAATCAAAACTGCGTTTGTCACATTACAGGGTGATGCGGGTGAAGAAGCGTCATTTGCAGTGCGTTCATCAGCCACGGCTGAAGATATGCCTGATGCGTCTTTCGCAGGTCAACAAGAGACTTTCCTAAACGTTAAAGGCTATGAAGCCGTGCTTGTGGCAATTAAGCACGTGTTCGCATCGCTATTTAACGACCGCGCTATTTCATATCGCGTTCACCAAGGATACGACCACAAAGGCGTGGCGCTATCTGCAGGCATTCAACGCATGGTGCGTAGTGATATCGCATCATCGGGCGTTATGTTTACTATCGATACAGAGTCTGGCTTTGAAGACGTTGTATTTATTACCAGCTCATTTGGTTTAGGTGAAATGGTGGTGCAGGGTGCGGTTAACCCTGATGAATTCTATGTTCACAAACCAACACTTGATAAAGGCCTGCCTGCTATCGTTCGTCGTAACCTTGGTAGTAAGCTGACTAAAATGGTGTACTCAGATGATGAAGCACACGGTAAGCAAGTGTCTATTGTCGATATTGATGCAGCTGACAGCAAAACCTTCTCGTTGACTGATGACGAAGTAATGGAGCTTGCTAAACAGGCGCAGATCATTGAAAACCACTACAAGCGTCCTATGGACATCGAGTGGGCAAAAGATGGCGCAGACGGCAAACTTTACATTGTTCAGGCTCGCCCTGAAACAGTACGCAGCCGTGAAGACTCACAGAGCATCGAGCGATTCCAGTTGAAAGGTCAAAGCAACATTGTTTGTGAAGGCCGTGCAATTGGACACAAAATCGGTGCTGGTGTAGCGAAAGTGCTTGATTCAATTGAAGAGATGGACAAAATCCAAGCGGGTGATGTTCTGGTAACTGACATGACAGACCCTGACTGGGAACCTATCATGAAGAAGGCTTCTGCTATTGTTACCAACCGTGGTGGCCGTACTTGTCACGCGGCAATCATCGCGCGTGAGTTAGGTATTCCAGCGGTTGTGGGTTGTGGTAACGCGACTGACAGTATCAAGAACGGCGACAAAATTACTGTGTCTTGTGCTGAAGGTGACACTGGTTTTATCTACGGTGACGAACTAGAGTTCGACGTTGTGACCTCACGTATTGACGCAATGCCTGACCTACCGCTGAAAGTCATGATGAACGTGGGTAACCCCGACCGCGCATTTGATTTTGCTCGCTTGCCAAACGCAGGTGTTGGTCTTGCGCGTCTTGAGTTTATTATCAACCGCATGATTGGTGTGCACCCTAAAGCTCTACTTAATTTCGACAGCCAGCCTGAAGAGTTGAAAGAAGAAATTAGCGATATGATTGCAGGCTACGAGTCGCCTACGGAATACTACATCGAGAAATTGGTGGAAGGTATTTCAACCATTGGCGCAGCATTCTCGCCAGAGAAAGTTATTGTTCGTATGTCAGATTTCAAATCGAACGAATACTTCAACTTAGTGGGCGGTTATCAATACGAGCCAGACGAAGAAAACCCAATGTTGGGTTTCCGTGGTGCAAGCCGCTACATCTCTGAAGATTTCCGCGATTGTTTTGCCCTTGAATGTGAAGCCATAAAGCGCGTTCGCAACAAAATGGGCTTGACCAATGTTGAGATCATGATCCCGTTTGTTCGTACATTAGAAGAAGGTCGTCAAGTTATCGAGCTTCTTGAAGAGCAGGGACTTAAGAAAGGTGAAAATGGCCTTCGCGTTATCATGATGTGTGAACTGCCATCAAATGCTTTGCTTGCTGATAAGTTCCTAGACATTTTCGACGGTTTCTCTATTGGATCTAACGACTTAACGCAGTTAACCCTCGGTCTAGATCGCGACAGTGGTCTTATCGCGCACTTGTTTGATGAACGTGATGAAGCGGTGAAGGCATTGTTGTCAATGGCAATTCAGGCAGCGAAGAAGCGTGGAAAATACGTAGGCATTTGTGGTCAAGGTCCATCAGATCACGAAGACTTCGCCGCGTGGCTGGTACAAGAAGGGATTGATTCGGTATCACTTAACCCTGATACCGTGGTTGAAACCTGGCTTTACCTGGCTGAAAAGCACGGCTAATTACGTAGCTCGGATGTGAAGGCGAGATAGGGTCAGAATTATCTAGTTTTCCATCTAACGTCGTGTTATTTCACGACGTTATCGCTTTGATATTATTGAAAAAGAGACCATAAGGTCTCTTTTTTGTTAGGCAACTTAAAGTGATGGCCACTCATCTAGAAGCAAATCTTTGCTCGTGTTTCATTCCTTAAAAAAACTGTGGTTATTTAGCAAAACTATGCATTTTTGCGTGTTGATAACATGACTTTGTGTAATTAAAAATGTAATATTACAAAGTGACTTTCACTTTGAATCTTTGATTAATAATTAACTTGGTTGAATTCTCATGGCACATAATGACAGCGCAGTTTCAGTAAATACTTCCGAAGAAAACGTTATGCAATCACGCTCTGTGGTAGAGCAGTTGGCGGAAGCGCAAAAAGAAATTAACGAGCTTAAAATGCAGTTAATGTGGATGGAACGCAACTACGAGTAAGAATAACCTATTAGAATAAGGCGGGAATTAACCGTCAAACACTGAAAGTGTTTTCCTTTTAATTGTAAGGTTACAGGTTGATTTACAGTTTGAATAAAAGGAGGTCATGTTGGCCTCCTTTTTTGTCTCTAATGGTTGTTTGCTGCTCTTAAGCAATGGCTTAGTTAGTTGGAAATGGCGAATATGCTAATGACTAGGTTTTTTCGCCTTTTTGATGTGCAATAAAACTCAAGACCTTCTTATATTACTTGGTTAAATTATGTCCGGTTGGATTAGTGTGCTATTGTAAATAACGTTTGGCTAGCAGTATGCATGAGGCAGGGAGGGAAACTACGATGGCTTATAAATTTAAGTTTTTTGCACAACCTGTAATCAGTAACATCAGAACGTTCTGTGAAGCTGCGCTGGTTGAATTCACTATTGGTCTGATATGTGCAGTTTTCGCCTATGCAAGTTATGGTGTATTTATTCACCTTTTTGTTGCTTGCGTTGTTATCTCGATAGCGTGTTTTTGCCTAAGTATCTATAACTTATATAGTCTTTTCTATTATTCATAAAGCAATTCGCTTTTTCGCTACTATTGAGACACACCCGAATACAGCATACATCCATAAAAAAAGGGTTAACACTGTGTGTTAACCCTTTTTGATATGATTGCCTGTCTTAAATAGCGTTAGTATTTATTCATCAAACCAGCGATTAAGCCGAATCTATAGAATGCTTACGCTTTAAGCTGGTTACCAATAGGTAGCTGGCGAATACGCTTACCGCATGCAGCAAAAATGGCATTGCACAGCGCTGGCGCATACACGGGGGTTGCAGGTTCACCTACACCTGCTGGCGGCGCATCGCTTTCAATTACTTCAACTTCTACCTCTAGTGGTGAATCGCTCATGCGTGGTACACGGTAGTTGTGGAAGTTACTCTGCTGTACACGCCCTTTATCAAACGTTATACCGTCACTGATTGCTGTTGTTATACCGTAAACCGAGCCGCCTTGGGTTTGGTTTTTAACCGTATCGGTGTTAACTACAGTACCTGCATCAATAGCTACCCATGATTTAATCACGCTAAGATCGCCAGCGTCAGACACCTCAACTTCAACCACAGTAGCAACGTAAGTTAAAAAGCTACGGTGCGCAGCAATACCCAGTCCGCGGCCTTTAGGCATGTTGCGGCCCCAGCCTGCCATGTCAGATACTTTCTCAATTACATTACGAAGACGGCCTGTATCCAAAGGATAAACCGACTTATCACCCCAATAGTTTTGATATTCGGCTTTTTGATCCGTCACATCAATAATTCTATCAGGACCAATTACTTCCAATAGGTAATTTTTAGGGTCTTTGCCTGCTTTGTGGGCTGCTTCATTAATAAACGACTGTACAGCAAACGCGTGGAAGATGTTCGATACTGAACGCATCCATCCAATACGGGCTTTGGCTGGCGCTTCACCGCGCTCTAACTTCATGTTGGGCGTAAGAATAGGGTTATCCGTAAAGCCCAAATCTAACTCAAAGCTAAAGGGTGCGTTCGCGCCCTCTTGGAACGTAGAGGCAATAGGTGAAAACGCGGTTCTGTGAAGATAAGCGTCAATTTTACCGTTTTCATCAAGTGCAGCTTCAACATGTTGAGCGGAAACCGCGTGATAGAAACCGTGCTGAATATCATCTTCACGTGTCCATTGAACGCGAATTGGCTTGCCCGTTTTCATTGATAGGAATGCTGCTTCCGCTGAAAAGTCAGGCTTAGACTTACGCCCGAAAGCACCACCTAGCATGGTAACGTGAACATTGATTTTTTCTTTGTCCATGCCAACCATAGCGCCCACGGTTTCCATATCAGCCTGCGGATTTTGTGTTGCTGCCCATACGTCAACGCGATCTTTATAGTACATGGCAGTAGCACATGGTGGCTCCATTGGGGCTTGTGCTAAATGCGGCACGTAATAGTCAGCAACCAGCTTGTCGCTGGCTTTTTCTAAAACGCTCAACGCATCGCCTTTTTCTCTAACAAGCGCTTGAGGTGCATTTACTGTGTTAAGCAACTGCTCTTTAAAGTTCGCTGAGTTATAGTCGCCATTTGCGCCATCGTCCCAGGTGACGTCTAACGCTTTGCGGCCTTGCCATGCTGCCCATGTGTTGTTAGCTATAATGGCTAGCCCACCTTTTGGTTGGAACTGAGGCGCACCTTTTGGCGCTGGAATTTCAATTACATCAACAACGCCATTAACCGCTTTTGCTTTATCTGCATTGAAGCTTTTCACCTTACCGCCCACTACAGGTGGGCGTTCGATTATAGCAACAAGTGCTTTTGGCTCGCGCACGTCGGCGGCGAAGGTTGCTTTACCGGTAACGATATCTTGAAGGTCGATATGCGCCATACCGGTATTGATGTAACGCCATTCTTTCCTTTCTTTAAGCTTAAGCTTATCTGCTTCTGGCGGCGTAATGGTTAATGCATCGTCTATTAAGTCTTTATAAGCAAGCGTTTTACCTGAAGTGTGTGTTACCACATGCTGCTCGGCAACACAGGTACTTGGCTCAACACCCCAACGCTTAGCTGCTGCATGTTGCATCATATAACGCACGCTTGAGCCCATTTCTCGAAGACGCTGCATATTGAAGCGGATACTACGCGAGCCATCGGTGTTTTGGTCACCGTATTTGGGGTCGCCTTTGCCTTGAATAACAATGACTTTGTCCCACGCAGCTTCCATCTCGTCAGCTACAATTTGCGCAATGGCGGTTCGGATCTGTTGACCCATTTCGCTGCGGTGACACGTTACTTCAACCATGCCGTCAGGGCGAAGTGCAATGAACAAGTTTGCGCGCTTTGCGTTTTCCGCCGGCTTTGCTAATACGCCAGCCATGGCGCGAGGTGCACCACCCATAAAATAGGTACCAAGAACCAGTGCACCCGCCGCTGCTGTCGATTTTAAGAAACTGCGGCGATTCATATCAAAATAGGTATTCTCACTCATGCTTCTTCTCCCGCTTGGGTTGGGTCAAAGTAGCTAACGCCAGCGTTGCTGCTTATTGATTTCGACGCAGACTTAATGGCCTTGTGAATGCGAGGGTACGTGCCGCAACGACAGATGTTGCCCGACATATTCTCAACAATTTCTTCGTCACTTGGCGTTGGGTTGGTTGATAATAGACTGGCAGCTTGCATGATTTGCCCACATTGACAGAAACCACATTGTGGTACTTTATGTTCTACCCACGCTTTTTGGACAGGGTGATCGCCATTTTCGCTTAGCCCTTCAATAGTGGTAATTTTTCTGCCTTGAACGGCTGATACAGGCAATACGCAAGAGCGTTGTGCCATGCCATCAATGTGAACAGTACAAGCGCCACATTGCGCCATACCACAGCCAAACTTAGGTCCTGTAAGATTTAATTCGTCACGAAGGTACCACAACACTGGTGTTGATGGGTCACCAGAAAATTCGTGTTTGTTACCATTAACGGTAAACGTGATCATGGTCTTGTCTCCATAGGTAAGCGAAAGATATGACTTGGACCAGATTGTTTAAATCTGGCCTACCCAAGCAGCGCAATGCGGGGTCAACGCATTGCACAAAATCATATCGATACGGTTACATTGCCTGATGATACGAACTATCTAAGATGCTGAGCATGCTCAGATAATTGCCACTATTATTATTGTTAAAGGCTTCGCAATTTATACTTTAGATTACGTTAACACGCATTGCATCATTACGCATTTACATAAGTTTAATTGCTAACACTTTGCGACAAAGTGGTGAGAGATGAAGAGGGAGGCGAAACGCACTGTGCGTTATGGCGTGCTCAACTTTCTAAAAGCACACCTGTTAGAACAAAAACAATTAACGCAGCTTTCGCATAAGAAGAAAACGATCAATTCTACGGGCACCATTCGTCATTGTTTTTTGGCTGTATTTGAGCCAGCTTCGCGCTTTTGGCCAGTCGTAACTTAAGAGCACTAAACCGCCTATCACTAACAAGATAGAGCCCGGAAGTAATGTTAGAACAATACCGCCGATAAACAAGATTGCTCCAAGGGTAAGTCTTACTATTCGCATGTATAAACACTCGGCTTGGTGAAGTTTTCATCTCGCAGTTTCGCCCAAAGATGCACATTTGCCAATATGAAAAATGTAAATGTTTGTGCCCGATCTTTGAATAACTGGGTGTTGGGTATTCTTAAAGATTGTCGAATAAGTAAGCGGTTAACACCTTCGGTGGGCACAATGCCCTAATTGCGGTGGAAAGCAGGGATGAAATAAAGTACAAAGATAAAAAAGGCGTACGCTACGAAATAGTGGCAAAACTGCCTAGAAGGTAACTGAGACATGGGTATCAAGTAGCAGTACTAGTAAGAACAGATAACGATAATAATGAGAGTAAAAATGGCAGAACAACCAGAAAACCAACCAATCAGTGATGAAGAACGCGCAACATGGGTGCGAGAGCAGTTTCAAAAGGCAAACAAATTTTTAGCGGAAAATGGCGTGTTGTTTGATTCTGTTATTACCGAAGAAAGTCGTTATTTAATGCCGTACCTTGCAGTTTGGAAAATTAGAGCAATGGACAGTAAACGCTATTGGGTTATTAGTGGTGATTTACCTTCTGATTACACATCAGTCGATAACGCCAAAGACGCCAAGGACGTACTGCGTCACTTTGCTATGCATTGGCAGTTGAAAGCAGAAAACCTTATTAATGCAGAGGGCGCAGACGATACCCAAAAGGCGTTTGGTGCTTTACTAATTAATCGTGCTGAAAGCTTGTTTGCCATGCAGAACGCGCCAGATCTTTGGAACTAATTCCAGGCAATAGCCTGTATTAGTGAGACGGTTTGTAAATACATAGCTTAATGAAGTTGAGTCACGTCCGGAAGAGGAAATCGCTCTGCCGGACATTTTAGGCGCTGTCTTGGAACGCCTGCGTCCATAAATACTTGCCCGTCGGGAATAAAACCAATGGATTGGTGATAGGACACGCTTTCTAAATTGCAGACTACTTTGATAATGGGGACGTTGTTTTGCTTTGCCGTGTTAATCAGCGCTTCAAACAAAGCGCGATAAACAGGCAATGTTCTGTGGCAGCGCTTAACAGCAATTCGGCCTAGTTCACCTCGTTTGGTTAAGCGCCCAGTGGCAATGGGTTCGTTTTCATCATTGACGATAAGCACATGGCACGCCGAGCTGTCGTGTTCGTCGAACTCGCTTGCCTCGGGGACGCGCCACTCTAAAACAAATACATGTTCCCTTAGTGCTTTCAGTCGATGTTTATCCTTTTCCCAATCGACGTTTTGTATCGTAAACGCCATACTTACCTGTTAACCTTCGAACCATTCCCAGTAACCATTATTGATAAGTGTAGTTAAGGTTTCTAAAAATGTAAAAGAAGGCGCGTCTTGGCAACACGTTGCGTTCAAAACGCCTCCTGATGCCAGCACTTCAAACCATTCTTGGTCATTTTTACCAAATGCGAATTGGCTACCATTGACATAAAGTGCGCGAGGAAGGCCACGCTTGCCATCGCAAATTAATGCGCGCACACCAGGTGCAGGAACAAAGCTAATGCCTGCAGCAAATTCATTGGAAATTTGCTCTAACGATACTTCATTTTCTAGCGGATATTCAGCAATGCCTTGTTCACTCATGGCTTCTAGAAGTGCCAAAGTAAAGTCTTCACCGTTTATCGCATCTATGAGCTGCTGCTTAAGAAAGGCAACATCGCTTGGATTTACCCAAGCACGACTGCTTTGCATAGAGCGGCTTGCATCGGTAAAGCGATAATTATGTGCGCCTTTATCCAACATCATAGCCAGGCTTTCCGCTAGTTGCAGATTGTCCGGAGCACGATAACCCACAGAGTAGGTGAGGCTATCTTCAATTGTCGCTCCATCATGAGGCCAGCCCGGTGGTACGTACACCACATCGCCAGGCTCAACCACAACATCTATAACAGGGTCGAAGCCTTCAATTTGTCTTAATTTTGGGTGTGGAAAAACTTCTTTATAGTCCGCCGGCTTGCCCACACGCCAGCGTCTTCGGCCCTTACCTTGAACTAAAAATACATCATATTGGTCGATGTGAGCACCAACGCCTGCACCATTGGTGGCGAAGCTCACCATCAGGTCGTCCAATCGCCAATTAGGGATAAAAGAAAAGGGATCTAGTAGAGGGGTTACGTCGGGCACATATTTATCTACGCCTTGAACTAGTAATGTCCATTTGCCATGACATGCTTTGTCAAAATCGGTAATTGGCCCTTGTTCAACATGCCAGCTGCCTTTCACGTTGCTAATAATACGTGCATCCACTTCCGATTCTTGTGCTAGACCGGCAAGATCGTTCTCATCGATAGGATCTACAAAGTTGTCAAAGAAGTGTTTGATGACTACCGGCTTTTGCTGCCAGTAGTTTTTTAGAAAGGTTTCTGCATTAAAGCCGTTTCCAGATTGTGCATCAATAATGTACGAATTGTCGTTAGTGGGCATAGTGTCTCTTATAGTAAGCCAATTAAATGGGTTTAATCTGTTGATTTAAGTATTGTGCGTGGCGTTACAAATATGCGGTAAGCGTTAGCACTTTGTCAAAAGCAAGGTCGAAGTTTTTGGGCGGCATTATCGATTATTGAAACGTTTATTGCTACCTTGCATTTGCTTCACCTGATTCAGTAGGGAGAGCCGAATTCATAACGGTTCGCATAGATAATTACCCACTCAGCGAAACTTAACATGTTCGTACTCGCGGCGAGTTACTGCAGGTGTAATTCATCTAACTTAGAAATCACGTGCTTTTTAGCTCAATGTTTACATGACATGGGTGGTTATCAGATGCGCTAGACAGGAGTTAGCAAACGTATGCGCTCATTAGCATTGTTTTCGTGTGCAGCTGTTTTGGTAGGAATGTGGTTTCTTTGCGATTTTCGCCACACATTTTTGACTCACTGAGTTTCCGCTTGTCGTGTTCACGCGTTGAAAGCTCGGTGTTAGCGTTTATATTTGAACCACAAGTGAAGTACGTATTAAAGGAACAAGGGTTATTCGCACTCGCGCTAGAGCGATGAATAATCTGTCGTTTAACCAGGCTGTAAGACTTCTCACAAATAGCAATTGTATTAGGTGCTGTGTATTGCTCTAACATTGCAGCCCTATTTACCGTAGTCCCCCAAATATCAAAGCCTGCAAGCGGGCGAGCAGATTGGCCGGCAAGTAAAGAGCCTGTCGCAATGCCGACTCGCAGTTGGCTTGAAGATGATGTTAAAAGGTCGTTGCTATTTACAAGCTCGCGAGCGCGAAATGCGAATTCGATGGCGTTCACCAGAGCGTTCAAAAGCGAGTGTGTTGTACTACTGTGTTCGCCGCTAAAACCAACCGCAATATATTGATCGCCGTTTGTTTTTAATGGCGAAAGGTGTAAATCAGCGGCAAGCACATCGAATTCAGAAAACAGGCTATCTACAAGTCTGGCGCATGTAATGTCGCCATATTTAACTGAGAGTTGTTGGAAGCCTGATAGGTCACAAAAAATGACGACGGCATTTTTTATACAGCTTTTTAAATTCGCGGCACTACTTTTGTTTTCTAGCGTTGGACTTAACTCCTTCGAAACCGTGGGGGAAAGTACAACACAGTGTTTTTCCTGCAATGAGAAAGGAGTGTGGTTCGTGTTGCGTAAATCCATTTGCTTGCTCCCATGCGTAGGTGAAAATTCAATGTAGAGAAATTTAGGAATAAAAAAACGCGGTACTAATGACCGCGTTTTTCAGTGTAGTGGAAAGCGTAAGGGCTTATAACTGATCTACAAGCCTGATTGCATCACCAATGTATGTAGCAGGCGTTAATGCCTTAAGCTCTGCTTTGGCCGCTTCTGGCATAGCTAGGTT
Source organism: Alteromonas sp. AO-Serp (assembly GCF_017849675.1). Taxonomy (NCBI): domain Bacteria; kingdom Pseudomonadati; phylum Pseudomonadota; class Gammaproteobacteria; order Alteromonadales; family Alteromonadaceae; genus Alteromonas; species Alteromonas sp. AO-Serp. The sequence goes on along the minus strand of NZ_JAFLMX010000042.1, from coordinate 37,801 downwards.
ATCAATAAACTCAGCAATGACCTCAGCGTTTACTTTCTTACCACGGGTCAGCTCTTTTAGCTTCTCGTATGGCTTTTCAATACCGTAACGACGCATAACAGTTTGAATAGGCTCTGCAAGCAGTTCCCAGTTGTTGTTTAGCTCGTTAAGTAAGCTTTGCTCATTAACTTCTAACTTGCTGATACCTTTCAAAGTAGCCTGATACGCAATAACCGCATAACCTACACCTACGCCAAGGTTACGTAGTACGGTTGAGTCGGTAAGGTCACGCTGCCAGCGAGAGATAGGAAGCTTAGCTGCTAAATGGTCAAAAATAGCGTTCGCCAGACCTAAGTTACCTTCCGAGTTTTCAAAGTCGATAGGGTTAACTTTGTGTGGCATGGTAGAAGAGCCAATTTCGCCAGCTACCGTTTTTTGCTTAAAATGACCCAGTGCAATATAACCCCAAACGTCACGATCGAAATCGATAAGGATGGTGTTAAAGCGCGCAATGGCATCAAACATTTCTGCAATATAGTCATGCGGCTCTATTTGCGTAGTGAACGGGTTCCAGGTTAGACCTAGTGAGGTAACAAACTTCTCTGAAACTTCGTGCCAATCTACATCTTTATACGCTGACAAGTGTGCGTTGTAGTTGCCCACTGCACCGTTAATCTTACCAAGTAACTCAACACCTGCGATTTGGCTACGCTGACGCTTTAGGCGAATAGCCACGTTTGCCATTTCTTTACCCATGGTGGTAGGTGAAGCAGGCTGACCGTGAGTACGTGCCATCATAGGTACGTTCTGGTAGCGCTTAGCAAGCTCTACTAGCGCTTCAATTAATTTGTCACAGTAAGGAAGAATAACGGTCTCGCGGGCTTCGCGAAGCATTAAGCCATGTGAAAGGTTGTTGATGTCTTCAGACGTACACGCAAAGTGGATAAACTCATTTACCGCTGAAAGCTCACTATTGTCGGCAACCTTCTCTTTAAGAAAGTATTCAACCGCTTTCACATCGTGGTTTGTTGTGCGCTCGATTTCTTTAATGCGCATGGCATCTTCAACACTAAATTCAGCTACTATTTTGTCTAGTAGTGCATTTGACGTGTCTGTAAAAGCAGGAACTTCTTCAATTTGTGGGTTAGTAGACAGCATTTGTAACCAACGTACTTCTACTTCTACACGGTATTTTAATAAGCCGTACTCACTGAAAATACTGCGTAATTCTACGCTTTTGCCAGCATATCGACCATCGACAGGGGAAATTGCAGTTAACTGACTCAGTTCCACCTTAAGCTCCTCACTAGTTTATTAATCGTAGTGCTTTAACAGCACTGTTAAGAATGTGTTTGCGTTTAAATAAAATGTTTCTTCGTTTTCCACCCATCTGACGCCACATTACTGCAGCCCTAACACCTGCAAGCAAAAGCGCACGCACTTTATGCTGAGTAGCAGGTTGGCTTAAATAATCTGGGTTACCAGCTACCTGAATACGCGGTGCTAGCGGACTGATGATATCGCTGTAAATGCTCGCTAAAGAGGAGACTATTTGTGGGTTTTGGAAATCGATGTGAGCAAGCTGGCGCTGAACATGGGAAATACGTTCGCCCAGTTCCTGCATTGCTTTAGGCTTTCTCGCTAGCTTTCTTTCAAGGCCTAGAATACTAGCTATATAGCGGGTTAATTCCGTATCTTTTGTTGCTTGTTTGTCAGATAGCTGTGCTGCGAGTGTGGTGTAACCGGTTTTTAAGTTGGCGAGCTGGCCGAAGACCTGTTGAGGTGTTTCCGGGTCAGTAACCAGTATGCTCGATAAGCTGGCCTCTATAGCCTCGTTATCGGCAGAACCTCGTCTGGCAAGCTGCTGAACCAGCGCCGCAGCTTGACATACACCAGCAAGAGCTAGGTTATTTTCTATGTCGGTATCTAACATCAGCGAATATAACTCTCAATAATACCGCCGCCAAGGCAAACTTCGTCACTATAGAACACCGCTGACTGCCCCGGCGTTACCGCCTTCTGCGGCTCATCAAACATCACTTCAATGGTGTCGTCTTGAGTTGGCGTTATTGTACATGGGATATCGGCCTGACGATAACGAGTTTTAACTACCGCGCGCACAGGCTCTGTAATCGTTTTTCTATCCACCCAGTGTAGCTGCTTTGCTACCAAGCCTTTCGAGTATAGGCGAGGGTGGTCGGCACCTTGGCCCACAATAAGTACGTTGCGTGCAACATCTTTATCTACCACATACCAAGGGTCGTCACCGTATTTGGCTAATCCACCAATGTGTAAGCCTTTACGTTGACCTAGCGTGTGGTACATCAAGCCTTCGTGTTGGCCAATTTCTTCGCCTTCCGCTGTTTCAATAACGCCAGGCTGAGCTGGAAGATAACGTGCTAGGAAGTCTTTGAATTTGCGTTCACCAATAAAGCAAATCCCGGTAGAGTCTTTCTTATCATGAGTGATAAGACCTTGCTCCTCGGCAATTTTGCGAACTAATGGTTTTTCGATGTCACCCACAGGGAAGAGCGTTTTTGCAACATGCTCTCCGCCTAATGTGTAAAGAAAGTAGCTCTGGTCTTTGTTGTTATCAAGACCGCGTAGCATTTGCCATTTACCGTCAACTTCTCGGCGACGAACATAGTGACCAGTAGCAATGTAGTCAGCGCCAAGGTCTTCTGCTGCAAATTCAAGAAACGCTTTAAACTTAATTTCTTTGTTGCACATAATATCTGGGTTTGGCGTACGGCCCGCTTTGTATTCCTCTAAGAAATACTCAAACACGTTATCCCAGTATTCTGCTGCAAAGTTAATGGTGTGCAGTTCAATGCCAAGTTTGTCAGCAACCGCTTGTGCATCTTTTAAATCTTCCGCTGCGGCACAGTATTCATCGTTGTCATCTTCTTCCCAGTTTTTCATGAAAAGACCTTCAACCTGATAACCCTGTTGTTGGAGTAGGTAGGCTGAAACAGACGAATCGACACCGCCGGACATTCCGACGATCACTTTTTTGCTGGCGTTAGATTCAATATCACTCACTATGGATTGCACACTCATTTGATTAATAAAAAGAAACCGTATTTGTTAAATCAGTCACCAATTAACATGTTGATAAATATGCTAAGGCGCTTACCCACTCAGTGGGCATTACCACTAATCAGCCACTTACAAATCGGCCCGTTTTCGAGGTCGCGGATTTTATCAGATTCCGATAGCTAATTCACATTTAATCCTTATCTGATTAAGTAATTAAATATGTGCCAAGCGGCGATTGGCCTTTGCTGTAAAAAATTGTCTATATACAAAGATGAACAGCAACTTTTAACAGCGCTAAAAATCCGTAACGTTTCGGTGCCTCTTTTAGTGTGGTCAAGGAAGGTGATTTCAAGTATTAGAAATTGAATTGCCTTTAAAAGTGAACGTAGCTGCCATTATCAATACCATCAATGGTCCAATTACCCACGCGATATCTGATGAGCCGAAGGGTGGGGTAGCCGACGTGCGCTGTCATACGTCGCACTTGTCTGTTTCTGCCTTCTGTAATGGTAATTTCTACCCAGCTAGTAGGGATCGACTGTCTAAAGCGTACGGGCGGATTCCGCGGCCACACGCTAGGTGCTTCCATGGCCTTTACTTTAGCGGGGCGAGTCATTCCGTCTTTTAATTCTACGCCGTCACGCAGCGCCTGCATTGCTTTTTCGTCCATAATACCTTCAACTTGCACCCAATAGGTTTTGCTGGTTTTAGCTTTTGGGTTAGCAAGTTTATGCTGAAGCTTTCCGTCATTGGTGAGTACGAGAAGACCTTCCGAATCTCTGTCGAGTCGTCCTGCGGCATACACACCGGGAACATCAATATAGTCCTTTAGGGTTTCTCTACCGTCTGCATCAGTAAATTGAGAAAGAACTTGAAAGGGCTTATTAAAAAGCACCACTTTAGCGTTTGAAGACATATTACTTCCGCTTGTTTAAATTCAAAATTTCGGGGGGGATTTTACGACAAATGACGATGCTTCGCATGGGAAAATCAACCGCAAATAGTGGTTTGCTCAATGAAGTTTGTCGATAAATTCGGTGATCTTATGAGTTAAGACAATGGTATGACTTGTAACTCAAACTTTCGACCCTATACTAATGGTCGCTCCCATTTTTATAAGAGAGCGCATCTGCATAATTATTAGACAGTTTTAGCAGTGATAAGCGGGCTTGCTTATACATCGTATCTCGAAATTGCGTACGACTAGGTAGTCGAGTGCAAAGTCATGAGATGCATATTGCTAACATAGGGAATTGAATAATATGTAGGGAAGAAAACAGCAAGTGACCTAGTGCTTAATAAAAGCAAAAGGTGGAAAACATCAAATACGTTTCGCAATGACTGTGGGCGTGACATGAACATGTTGCGGGTTGTTGCGACCTAATGGACTAAAGACGACAGTACCCTGTCGAGAAAATTGAGGTATATAATGACCAAGTCTAAGATCATCTACACGAAGACTGATGAAGCGCCAATGCTGGCGACTTACTCACTTCTTCCTATCATCCAGAAGTTTGCTGCGGCTGCAGATATCGACGTTGAGCTAAGCGATATTTCACTTGCTGCACGTGTTTTGGCAAATTTCCCTGAGTATCTTTCTGAAGAACAAAGAGTGCCAGACGCGCTAGCTGAACTGGGTGAGATGACCCAAGACCCGAACGCTAACATCATCAAGCTTCCAAACATCAGTGCCTCAATTCCACAGCTTCGTGCAACTATCAAAGAATTAAACGCAAAAGGCTTTAACGTACCAGCGTTCCCTGATTCACTTAAAACAGCTGAAGACGAAGAAATTCGCGAGCGTTACGGTAAAGTATTAGGTAGTGCGGTAAACCCTGTGCTACGTGAAGGTAACTCGGACCGTCGTGCACCGACAGCGGTGAAGAACTATGCCCGTAAGCACCCGCATTCAATGGGTGAGTGGTCTCAAGCTTCTCGTTCGCACGTAGCGCACATGCGCGGTGGCGATTTCTACTCTGGTGAGAAATCAGTGACAGTTGAGAAAGACGGTCACGTTAGCATCGAATTTACGGGTAAAGATGGCAGCAAGAAAACCCTTAAACCGCGTGTAGATTTACTAGCTGGCGAAGTTATCGACGGCATGTTTATGAGCAAAAAAGCGCTGTGTGAATTCTTCGAAGAGCAAATTGAAGATGCGAAAAACACAGGCATTCTTTTCTCACTACACGTAAAAGCGACCATGATGAAGGTGTCTCACCCAATCGTATTCGGTCACTGTGTAAAAGTATTTTACAAAGATCTATTCAACAAATGGGGTGACCTGTTTGAAGAGCTAGGGGTTAACCCTAACAATGGTCTTGGTAGCGTTTACGACAAAATTGCAAGCCTACCTGAGAGCCAACGCTCTGAAATTCAAAAAGATATCAACGCATGTTATGCCGACCGTCCGCCAATTGCGATGGTTAACTCTGACAAAGGTATCTCGAACCTTCACGTACCTAGTGACGTAATTGTTGATGCCTCTATGCCTGCAATGATCCGTAACTCGGGTCAAATGTGGGGACCAGATGGAAAGGCGCACGACACAAAAGCAGTTATTCCAGAAAGTACTTATGCAACCATTTACCAAGAAGTTATCAACTTCTGTAAAACGCATGGTGCATTCGACCCGACAACGATGGGTACAGTGCCTAACGTTGGTCTAATGGCGCAAAAAGCAGAAGAGTACGGTTCACACGACAAAACGTTTGAACTAGAAGCAGACGGTACTGTGTCGATTATTGACCAAGACGGCAATGTTCTTATCTCTCACGATGTTGAAGAAGGTGATATCTGGCGTATGTGTCAGGTGAAAGACGCACCTATTCAAGATTGGGTTAAGCTAGCAGTAACGCGTTCACGTCAATCTGGTATGCCTGCGGTATTCTGGCTAGATGACGAACGTGCTCACGATGCGCAACTTATCAAGAAAGTTGAAAAGTACCTACAAGACCATGATACCAACGGTCTAGACATTCAAATTATGTCTCCTGTACGCGCTATTCGCTACAGCATGGAACGTGCAATTCGCGGTCTGGATACCATTTCAGTAACGGGTAACGTACTTCGTGATTACCTTACTGATTTGTTCCCAATCCTAGAGCTTGGTACCAGTGCTAAAATGCTATCAATTGTTCCGTTGATGGCTGGTGGTGGCCTTTATGAAACGGGCGCGGGCGGTAGTGCACCTAAGCACGTGCAACAGTTCGTTGAAGAAGGTCACTTGCGTTGGGACTCACTCGGTGAATTCCTGGCACTTGCTGTATCGTTAGAAGATGTTGCTATTAAGCACAGCAACACCAAAGCAAAAGTTATTGCTACTGCACTTGATAAAGCAACGGAAAAACTACTAAACAACGGTAAGTCTCCGCTTCGTAAAGCAGGTCAGTTGGACAACCGTGGTAGCCATGTTTACCTAGGTCTATACTGGGCTGAAGAAGTAGCGAACCAAACGGAAGACGCAGATCTAGCTGCGCAATTTAAGCCAGTGTATGAAGAGTTGTCTGCGAAAATTGACGATATCTTGGCTGAGATTGATGCAACGCAAGGTAGCGCGCAAGAAATTGGTGGTTACTACTACCCTGACGAAGACAAGCTTTTCGCAACCATGTCTCCAAGTAAGACATTAAAAGCTATCTTAGGCGCATAGTATTTTGTGTATATGCGTTAGGCTTATAGGTCTAGCGCATAGAATAGTACTCTCAAACCTGAGAAGCTATTTCAAAACAACGTTTAAAAGCCCTCTCTTCAAACGAGAGGGCTTTTTTTATGTAGAACCACTATACCTGCGCTAACACGCGGCGATTACGAACATTTTAAACCTAGCTGAGTAGGCAATGGTCTACGCGGACTGGTATAAGGGGTAATAAGGGGTAGGGCGATATACCTTATGTTATGGAAACGAATGTATAAGCGGGAGATAAAAGGAACAGGAAAAAAGCTCGTTGATTGTCTAATTTGAACTATTACGCAACTTTAATACACAACGTTAAGATAACGTAATGCTTATTTTTGTGGGGAAAATTAAAACGCACTTATCCGCACAGGTGCTTTACTGCACCTACACATTTTGAATGGCAAGAAAAGCAAAAGCCCGACGCAAAAGGTCAGGCTTTGAAAATTCTTTTCTTAACGCTCTGGTTCTTCTTTGAAGCCAATGTTCTCAGCGTGAAGACCTTTAGGCCCTTGCTGAACTTCGAACGTTACTTCTTGACCCGCTTTTAGCGAACGGTAGCCTTCCATCTGAATCGTAGAGTAATGCGCGAAAATATCTTCACCGCCGTCCTCAGGAACGATAAATCCAAAACCCTTTGCGTTGTTAAACCATTTAACTTTGCCAACCGCCATACTTCGACTTCCTCTTAATCCTTGAACTCACGAGTATATGCCCCCATTATAGATCCGGAGACACGGTGGAAAGAGTATTGATTGTAGCTGCTACGCAGTAAGTTATGTCGTAGCTAACGTGCAATACTCAAAACCACTATACAAAATGTAGATTTTTTAACCATATTATGTCAAGGGCAAATGTGAATAAATTTATCCAAAAGTTTGTACACATATGTGCCATTAAACCACTATTATTAAGTTATGAGTAAAGACAACGCTATTAGTATCGAAAAGGAAAAACAGAAAGACGCGCAGCGACAGAAGCCGCAGCCGCCTCCCATGTATAAAGTGTTGTTGAACAATGACGACTATACACCGATGGATTTTGTCATTGAGGTACTCATGCAGTTTTTCAATATGGACGCTGAGAAAGCCAACCAACTTATGCTGACCGTTCATTATCAAGGAAAAGCCGTGTGTGGCATTTTTACTGCTGAGATAGCAGAGACAAAAGTGATGCAGGTTAATCAGTACGCACGCAAACATCAGCACCCGTTGATGTGCACGATGGAGCAGGCATAAGGTTTTTTGTAGAGGGCGAGCAATATGTTAAATAAAGAATTAGAACAAACGTTAAATAACGCGTTTGTATTTGCCAGAGAGCATCGTCATGAGTTTATGACGGTTGAGCACTTGTTGTTGGCATTGCTTGATAACTCAGCTGCTCGCGATGCGCTCAAAGCATGTGGTGCCGATATTGAGGCAATTAAAAGCGAACTGTTAGCTTTTGTTAAAGATACTACGCCTCTCATTTTAGATGACCAGTTAAACGAACGCGAAACTCAGCCCACGCTCGGTTTCCAGCGCGTGCTGCAGCGTGCGGTATTTCACGTTCAGTCGTCTGGTAAGGACGAAGTTACTGGCGCAAACGTACTTGTTGCTATATTCAGCGAGCAAGAGTCTCAGGCCGTTTATATTCTTAAGAAGGCGGATGTAACGCGCTTGGATGTGGTGAACTTCATTAGCCATGGCGTAAGCAAAGCGGATGATGATGAGCCCGTAAACCCTGAAGCGTCGGAAGAGGCTGAAGCAGGCGAAGAAGGTGGCTCAGCATTAAGCAAATACGCAACTGACCTGAATCGTCACGCGAAAGACGGCAAAATAGACCCGTTGATTGGCCGCGATTCGGAAGTAGAGCGCACTATTCAAATTCTATGTCGTCGTCGCAAAAACAACCCGCTGCTTGTGGGTGAAGCGGGCGTAGGTAAAACGGCGATCGCAGAAGGTCTTGCATACAGAATCGTTAACGAAGACGTGCCTGATGTTATTGCTGAAAGTACCGTTTATTCACTGGATTTAGGTGGCCTTCTTGCTGGTACCAAATACCGTGGTGACTTTGAGAAGCGTTTGAAAGCAATTCTGAAAGAGCTTGGTAAAGATAAGAACGCCATTTTGTTTATTGATGAAATCCATACCATTATTGGTGCAGGCGCTGCGTCGGGCGGTGTAATGGATGCGTCAAATTTACTTAAGCCTAAGCTATCAAGCGGTGAACTACGCTGTATTGGCTCAACCACATATCAAGAGTATCAAGGTATTTTTGAGAAAGACCGCGCCCTTGCACGTCGTTTCCAGAAAGTTGACGTTACTGAACCTAGCGTCAGCGATACCACAAAGATACTGCTTGGCCTTAAGAGTCGCTACGAAGAGCACCACAATGTGCGTTTCACACAAAAAGCGATTCAAGCTGCGGCGGAATTGTCGGCTAAATACATCAACGAGCGTCACCTTCCAGATAAAGCCATTGATGTAATGGATGAGGCGGGTGCAAGCCAACGTCTGTTGCCGCCTTCTAAGCGCAAAAAAACGATAGGTGTGGGCGACATTGAGCAAATTATTGCAAAAATGGCGCGTATCCCTGAGAAGTCTGTATCGGCTTCTGACAAAGAGGTGCTTAAGAACCTTGGCCGCAACCTTAAAATGGTCGTGTTTGGTCAGGATAAGGCTATAGAGACGCTTAATGACGCTATATTGCTATCACGTTCTGGACTTGGAGCTGAAGCAAAACCAATTGGTAGCTTCTTATTTGCCGGTCCAACTGGTGTTGGTAAAACAGAAGTAACCCAACAGCTGGCTAAAATCATGGGTGTTGAGCTTGTACGTTTTGATATGTCTGAGTACATGGAACGTCATGCAGTTAGCCGCCTCATTGGTGCGCCTCCTGGTTACGTTGGTTTTGATCAAGGCGGTCTGTTAACAGATGCAGTAATCAAAAACCCGTACTCAGTAGTGCTGTTAGATGAAATTGAGAAAGCGCATAGCGATATCTACAATATTCTTCTTCAGGTTATGGACCACGGTACGCTCACTGATAACAATGGACGTAAGGTTGACTTTAGAAACGTGGTGTTAGTGATGACCACCAACGCAGGTGTTCAAGAAACCGTACGTAAATCTATTGGCTTTAAGCAGCAAGATCACAGTCACGATGCGATGTCTGAAATCAATAAGGTGTTTACACCTGAATTCAGAAACCGCCTGGACGGTATTATTTGGTTTAATCATCTTGATCCAGAAATCATCTTGCAGGTGGTAGACAAGTTCATTATTGAGCTTCAGGCACAGCTTGACGTTAAAGGCGTGTCGCTAGAGGTCACCAGTGCAGCCCGCGCTTACATGGCTGAGAAAGGCTATGATAAGGCAATGGGAGCACGTCCTATGGCGCGCGTCATTAAAGATGACCTTAAGAAAGAGTTGGCGAACGAGCTATTGTTTGGCGAGTTATCTAAAGGCGGAAACGTTAAAGTAGACTGCGTTGATGACAAACTTACCTTTGAGTACACAGGTGTAGGTGCAACGTCTGAAGAAGCAGAGCCAACCTAATGTAATAAAGCAAGTAGCGCTAGGTAGAAAGACTAATGTCGTCTATCAAGCGCTAAATCTTCTTTAGTAATTTTGATTCTAAGCGATAGCGCTTCGAGGATGAAATAGGTAAAACCCAGATACGAAAAAGCCCGATCTTAATCGGGCTTTTTTTATGCGTTACCGCTTAAATGGCTCATTATCTTGCGCGATAAACGATACGACCTTTGGTCAAATCGTAAGGAGTCATCTCAACGGTGACCTTATCGCCAGTAAGAATACGGATATAGTTCTTACGCATTTTACCAGAGATGTGTGCAGTCACTACGTGACCGTTTTCTAGTTCAACGCGGAACATAGTGTTAGGTAGCGTGTCTAACACAGTACCTTCCATTTCAATACAATCTTCTTTTGCCATGTAAAGCAGTTACCTCAGTAATTCAAAATTTTTGCCGCGCAGACCTTACCCAATCTTGGGTTCGGTGTAAAGCAATTAAGTGGGTATTTTACTATTTTTGCTAAATAGATGCCATTCATTGTCACTAAACTGCTCAAATGGCAAAAATTTGTGTTTATAAGACATTTTTTGACAGCCCTCTACGTAATAGCCCAAATAAACATAGTGGTGGCCTAAACGCCTCGCTTCCTGAATTTGCATGAGTATCATCCATGTACCTAAAGACGCAGAGCCATAGTCAGGGTCGAAAAACGTGTAGAGCGCAGAGAGTGCACCCATATGTTCGTTAGCATCGACAACGTCAGTTACAGCCACTGCAATGAGCTTGTCGCCATCATAGGCCTCTAGGTAATGGGTTGTCATCCAATCACACAAAACGAAATTGTCGAACTGGGTTCGTGACGGCGGATACATACTACCGTCGGCATGTCGCTCCGTAATGTAGCGTTCATACAACGGGTAGTATGTGCTTTTAGTTTCACTAACTAGCTGAACGCGAAACCCTTGATTGGCCTTTAATAGCCTTTTTTGACTGCGAGAGGGGGTATAAGCATTCACCGGAATTCGCACCGACTTACACGCCTTGCAGGCTGGGCAGTGTGGACGGTAAATTTGTTCACCGCTTCGTCGAAATCCCACTTGAATAAGTTGCGAGTATCGCCACGCCTGAAAATCATTGTTTTCGGCGTATACTAATAATTGCTCTTGCTCATCGGGCAAATAGCTACATGAAAATGATTGGGTTATACCAAACTTCACGGAGTAATCACTCTTGGCTTCCAACGATTAAGGTAGTCTTCTGACAGCCTACCGTCTTCAGTTAAAGTGTGGTTGTTGTTTTCCAGTTTTTCAATAAAGTTTTCACGGGATAACACATTCGCACCAAGGGATGCCAAATGATCGGTAGGAAGCTGGCAATCAATAAAGGCCATATCGTGAGACTTCATGTGCTCAACCAACGCCATCATAGCAAGTTTTGACGTATTACTTTCCCGGTGAAACATCGATTCACCGCAATATACCTTGCCAATTCCAACGCCATATAGTCCACCCACCAGTGTTTCGCCGTCCCAAACTTCCACAGAGTGTGCTAAACCCAAACCATTGAGCTGCCGGTAAGCCCCAATCATGTCATCGGTAATCCATGTTTCGCTATTGAGTTCACCTGTGTTTGGATTTTTACGAGGGGTTGATGAACAGGCTTCAATTACTCGGTCGAACGCGTAATTTAACGTTACCGTGTATTTTTGTTTTCGAGCAAGCTTCTTAAGGCTTTTCGATGCGACAAAATTGTCGAGTTCAATAATGGCTCTGGGGTCGGGTGACCACCACAGCAGCGGTTCGTCATCACTGAACCAAGGGAAAATGCCCTGTGAGTAGGCAGAAAATAAACGTGCAGGACTGAGGTCGCCACCAAATGCTAGCAGGCCGTTAGGTTCGTCTAATGCAGTGTCGACTGGAGGGAAGGGCGCGCCTTCTTCGATGTAATGTAACGCTATCATAATCGGGCCAGAAAAAAGCCCCACTGAACAGCAGGGCTTGGGAAACAGTACTAACCTTGTTCAGGCATCGTACCGTCTAAGTATTTTTCAGCATCTAGCGCCGCCATACACCCTGTACCTGCTGATGTAATGGCCTGACGATAAATATGATCGCTCACGTCACCTGCAGCAAACACACCTTCAACGCTTGTTTGCGTCGCATTGCCGTTTGTACCGCTGTTTACAACGATATAGCCATCTTTCATTTCAAGCTGCCCATCAAAGATATCGGTATTCGGTTTGTGACCGATAGCAACGAATAGACCCATAACATCAAGCTCTTCAGTGGCATCACTGTTCGTATCTTTAATACGGACTTTGGTTACACCCATTTCGTCACCGAGCACTTCATCTAGTGTACGGTTTAAGTGTAATACCACGTTACCGTTTTCTGCTTTATCACGAAGGCGTTGCTCAAGAATTTTTTCACTTCTAAAGCTATCTCTTCTGTGAATAACATGTACTTCTGATGCAATGTTTGAAAGGTAAAGCGCCTCTTCAACAGCGGTGTTACCACCACCAATTACCGCTACTTTTTGATTGCGGTAGAAGAAACCGTCACAGGTTGCACAAGCAGATACACCTTTACCCACAAACGCTTGCTCTGATTCAAGACCAAGGTATTTAGCTGAAGCACCTGTAGCAATGATTAGTGCGTCACACGTATAAGTACCGCTATCTCCGTAAAGCGTGAAAGGGCGCTTCGAAAAGTCGGTCTTATTGATGTGATCGAAAATAATTTCAGTATCGAACTTTTCAGCATGCTTTTGCATACGAACCATTAGATCAGGACCAGTAAGGCCTTCAGGATCGCCCGGCCAGTTTTCTACTTCTGTCGTGGTAGTAAGCTGTCCGCCTTGTTGAATACCAGTTAACAGTACAGGTTTAAGGTTTGCACGTGCAGCATAAACCGCTGCTGAATAACCTGCAGGGCCTGAACCCAAGATAAGTAGACGGACGTGTCTGCTTTCTGCCATTTTCCTCTCCAAATAATTCACCCAATAGGGTTACTTATAAAATTTCTCTTAGAAAGCTAGGTAGGGGCGAAAATCTGTAAATCAAGCTCAACACCTAGTTACTTTTATTATAGTAATTTGCCAATACAGAATCTGCAGGGGATGTCGACACGCTTCAAAGAAAGACACAACAAAGCCATGCAGCATAAAGATTAGGCTCAAAAGCTATATGATGCCTTTAAGCGACGAAAATGTCACTTAAAGATAAGATGAACTTATGCCTTTTAATTCTTAGCGTTGTTGATATTTTAACGCTTCTTAATTTAATTATTGAGCCAAGCTTACAGCAATGACGCTTAAAAAGTGGATAGCGATTATTGAAACGGCGTGTCGGGGTGAATTGTCAATCCACCATCTGAAACCGCTATTTCAACGAAACTTAATTAACAAGTCAGATATCTAATTTGCTAAAATCGACAGTGATAGCTTCTTGCTGCAAATACGTACTGATTTAGTAGAACCAGTTTGTATTAGCCAAAAAGCGGATTACAATTTAGTTAGATCTATCGAATAATGACGTTAGTAATATCGGTACTGAGGCCGGTAGAAGTGGTTTAATGAAGAGGTGAGGCATGTCTCAATCAATAATGACAATGTTGAAAAACGGTCAGCAGTACATGAAGACATGGCCTGTGAGAAAAGAACTCTATGCCTTTTTTCCAGAGTGCCGCGTTGTCGCTGCGACTAAGTTCGCGATTAAAACTATGCCACCAGTCGCGATGGTGTCATGCGCGTTACTTTATCAGAACCTAGGTGCTGATTATTTGCCTCAAACCATCACAATAGGTGCTTTTTTCTTAAGCTTACCTATGCAAGGTTTACTTTGGTTAGGCCATCGTTCTGATCAATACTTACCGCCCCAGCTGAAAAGCTGGTATCAAGAAATCCACTCTAAAATGCGTTCGCAAGGAGTGGCTATAACCAATGCTAAGTCAAAGCCCAAGTACAAAGAGCTAGCCCAACTGCTTAAAACAGCCTTCAACGACCTAGACAATGCGTTCACGAAGCACTGGTTTAACTAAAAGATAGCGACGCATCCTAAGTCAGCCCTTCGCTTACCACTGTTTTTGGCGAAACGCTTAGGACGTTCTAAGCAAGGCCTGACACTTCCTACATTTGTATTGTGCCCCTTTTAAAATATTATTGTGTCTGCGTGCACTTAGCGCATAAGTGTCACAGTCACACACATAATGAAAAGTGCAGGCTACCCGTTTCACGTCAAATTGATGGGTAGCATTAGGCGTGCAGTTAAATACGCTGCGCATTATCGACTGCCATTCTTTGCCGTGGGGCTGAACTCTGCCAAACAGAACCCATACCAACAAATGGCTGACTTCGTGTGGTACCACGTCACTTAAAAAGGCATCGATATTATCTTTAAACAGAAGTGGGTGAAAATTCACGCGGTTTTGCTGTAAAAACGCAGTGCCCGCATTTTTCCCCGACCGTCTAAAAGTGATGGTAGGGCGCTTGAACGTTTGCTTGAAGTATTGCTCTGCTTGCTCATAGCAATAAAAAACAGCGTCGGTAATAACGCGACGCTGTTCTTGAGTTAAGTCATTTGAAGCGATGTTGCTGCCTCTGTCTTTTTACTGTTTCTACTTATTTGCTGCGCGTATTATTTAACGTCACAAGGTAAACATAGCACGTAGGTACCCTTAGGGTCGTTTAGTTGGTTTACTAAACTGAACTCTTTAAGTACGCGCTTAAATTCATTTACCAGTGCAGAGTCGGCATGGGCAAATTGCCATTTGCCCACAAACGTCATTGCCTGGCCAAAGAATTCCTTCCAGAAAATTTCCTGGGCACTCAGCGTACGTTGTACGTAGAATGTATCATAATTTTCTAGCTCGGCGAGCTCGGCCGCAGCAACTACAGCATCGTCAACCGTACCAAGCTGGTCTACCAAGCCAAGTTCAATTGCATCTTCGCCAATCCACACGCGTCCTTGGGCAACACTATCCACTTCTTCTACCGACATACCACGAGCATTTGAAACCAACGACAAGAAGTTTCCGTAAGTGTTTTCAACGTTGCGCTGAAGAATCTGACCGAATTCTGGTGCTAGTGGACGCACAGTAGAGAAGCCTGCAAGCTCTGTAGAGCCCACACCGTCACTGTGAATACCTAAATAATCCAGAGAATTCTCGTAGGTCATAAACATACCAAACACGCCAATCGAGCCTGTAATTGTGCTAGGGCTTGCAATTATTCTATCGGTACTTGCTGCAATCCAATAACCGCCTGAAGCTGCATAGGTGCTCATAGAAGCAATAACGGGCTTGCCTGCTTGTTGTAGCTGCAACACTTCCTGACGAATAATTTCAGAGGCGAATGCGCTGCCACCAGGAGAATCAATCTGAAGAACCACTGCTTTTACGTTGTCGTCTAGACGTGTCTTTCTTAAAAGACGAGCGGTGCTGTCTCCACCTATAGTACCGGCTTTTTGATTACCGTCTAAGATGGTGCCCTTGGCAACTACAATCGCCACTTTATCCATGTCTGACTCGATAACCGGCATAGGCGGGTTAACAACTTTAAGATAGGTATTGAACGAAGTGAGGTTAACGCCGTGATTGTTTTCATCTTCACCGACTAACTCAGTGAGCTCCAATCTTACTTCTTCGCGGGTCTTCAATGCGTCTACCCAATTATTCTCAAGCGCATACTGTGCGAAATCGCCGCCTGCCGCTTCAAACTTTGCTAATAAACCTTCAAGGGTCTCGTCAAAGTTTGCTTCATCGATACCGCGAGCTGCTGCTACGTCCGCTTTGTATTGCGCCCAGTAACCATCTAACCACTGTTTCTCCGCTTCTTTTGCTTCTTCAGACATATCATTTCGCATGATAGGCTCAACAGCAGATTTATAAGTACCAACCCGGAAGATATGCGTGGTTACTTTTAACTTTTCTAGCATGTCTTTAAAGTACATGCCATAACGGCCGTAGCCTTCAAACATTAACCCGCCCATTGGGTTCAGATAGATGCTATCAGCGTGTGCTGCCAAGTAATATTGGTCTTGGGAAAAGTAATCGCCAATGGCATAAACGGGCTTTTCAGATTCTTTAAACGCGTCAATAGCATTAGCTACGGTGCGCAACTTGTCTAAACCACCGCCGGTAAGACCTTGAAGGTCAAGAACCAAAGCTTTAATACGGCGATCCTTTTGCGCATTTTCAAGCACTTTCACTACATCGCGTACCAGTACTTCTGGGTTTTCAGGTTCACTGCCTAGCGATTCTTGTAAGAACTGTTCGAAAGGATCAATGCTTTCTTTTTCTATAACTAGCTTGCCGTTAAGCGTAAGAAACAAAGCACTGTCTTTGTTTACGGTAAACTGTTCATCGTCCTGACCAGTTATTGCGATTATCAATCCAACAAAAATAACAATGAATATCAAATTAAAGAAAAGTTTGCGGGTGAAGTTAAGCACCGTCCACAAGCCAATAAACAAGGATTTAGTCCAATTTCCTTTGGCTGCCATTTTAATCACTACCTTTTTTTGAATTAACTAACCAGAGCAAGATAGATCAGGCATACCTTACTCACGTACTGCATTCTATTATGTTACCTAAATCGAGTAAGATCGCGAACTTAATTGTAATTTTTTGTGAGTGTCTTTGTTTTCGGCGACTTACGATGACTTTTATTCTGCGTTCTTTTTTTCGTCTTGTTCCAGCCACTTTCGAATGAGGGAGGCAATACGTTTGTGACTATCCTCGCTCATCGTCATAAGAAATTTTCCATTCTTTGCTTTATAGCCGGTTTTTCCATGGCCCTTTTTCATTAGTCGTAAAAACGGTGAGGGCTTATTTTCGCGCGATGAAATTTTTTTCATAAAGTGCCGTTCTTATTTCTTAATCACACAAAGTAGGCAAAACAATGACACACATTTACCAACAAATCGTAGCCCGACTGCAAGTGGCAGATGGCATTCCTTTACTTTTATTACGCTTGTATTTAGCACCAGTGATGATACAGGCTGGCTGGAATAAAGCATCCAGTTTCGACAGTATTGTAGATTGGTTTGGTAACGATGATTATGGGCTTGGTTTACCAATGCCTTTGGTAATGGCGTTCTTAGCTACAGCCGCAGAACTCGTGGGCGGTGTTCTATTGTTATTGGGAGCATTGACGCGCTTGGTGAGTATTCCATTAATGGTAACCATGATAGTCGCTATGGTGAGTGTTCACGCTAAGAATGGATGGCTCGCTATTGCTGATGCGTCTTCATGGTTAGCCGACGGTACAATCTTACTGAATGAAAACATTATGGCTGCGCCAGAAAAGCTTGCGGCAGCTAAATCATTGTTACAAGAGCATGGCCATTATGACTGGCTTACATCCAGCGGTAACTTTGTGGTACTTAACAACGGCATCGAATTCGCTGCGACCTATTTTATTATGCTTTTAGTTTTGTTTATCTATGGTGGTGGACGCTTCTTTAGTGTCGATTACTATGTGAATAAAGCCATGCGTTCTAAAAGTAATTAGGGACGCTCCATTTGCTGTACAAAAGACCGGAATTTTCTGGTCTTTTTCGTTTATGAACCGTAGGATCTAGCATTCAGGTTAGGTAAATTATTGTTGTTGGCACGCTTGTCTCGATTGTGAAAATCGAAGCGTGATAATAGCAACGCGAAAAAATAAAGTAGGGACGTAAATGGACGCATTAACATTGTTACTCAACAGAAGTTCTCAGCCTCGATTGGAAGCGCCAGCACCTAGTGGAGATGCCTTAGAGAATATTATGCAGGCTGCACTACGTGCCCCAGACCATGCTTGTCTTACTCCGTGGCGTTTTATCGTGTGCACAGGAAAAGGGCTGGATAAGCTAGGTGCACTCTATGAGCAATCCGCTATTGAAAATGAAAAGTCGCAGAAAGAAATTGAACGTGCCGTGCAGCTTCCTCACCGCGCTCCTATGGTTATCGTAGCCATCGCAAAGCATGTGGAACATGAAAAGGTACCGCGTGTTGAGCAGATAGCGTCGGCAAGCTGTGGCGTTATGGCGATGCAAATGGCAGCAGTAGCACAAGGATTTAACGGCATGTGGCGCACCGGTGGCTACGCACACTGTGAGACGGTAAGAAACGGATTAGGTTTAAGTGAAGAAGACGAGCTGGTAGGTTTCTTATATTTAGGAACACCAGCGTTTGAGCCTGCACCTAAACCGCAAAGAAATAGTAACGACTACTTTGAATTCTGGCAGTAGTTGATACCTATTCGAATAAACTGCCGCATTAGATAGCTAGCGGCGGGTAATAAGGGTCTTATTTTTATAAGTAAGCTAAAATAAGACCCTAACATTTAACCTAGAAAGATAGGTCTACATTATAACCAGCGAACTTCCTGATATTAATAACGCGATCGCCATCTAGCATCCAGTATTGCCCTTTGATACCTTGCAATACACCAGTAAATGACGGTGTCTTATCTAAGTTTAAAGATTTTATCTTTACCGGATAATCTTCAACAGGGTAATGAATATCATGGATAGGCGTAGTCACTTCTGATACTGCTTGAAGCCCTTTTTCTTGCTTCAGCGCTTCTAGCTCACTTTCAATTTTACCCATTAATTCGGTTTTGACCTGTTCTAGATCAACCTCGTCAGGTTTGCCCTTTAACATTGTTCGCCAATTGGTTTTATCTGCAATGTGATCCTTGCATAACGTTTCAACCAAACCACTGGTAAGCCTGTCAGGAACTCGCAGCATTACGGTAGCTTGCGTAGCTCCTTGATCCATCCACCGCGTAGACACGCCTTCGGTGACTTGACGAGTGATGCCCACTTTTACCGTACCTGTGTTAGCCAAATAAACAAAATGCTCGCTAAAGCAATGTTCTTCACCCCACTGAGGTTCTCTGCACGTCCCTTCGTGGTAATGGCACTTTTCTGGCTTAATAATGCAGCTATCGCATTGTGCCAGCGATATCAAACACGGGTAGCAGTATCCTTGGTTGAAGCTTTTTTTGGTTTTGCGGTTGCAGTGAACACAGTTGATTTCACCAGAGTAGGTTACCGTTACTTCCTTGCCGATAAGAGAATTGATATCTACCAGCTCATCACCAATTGGAAGCGAGTAGTGCACGGTATTGCTTTCATCGGCGGAGGTACGCATTTTTTTTAGCATACCCGAATATGTTGTTATCACTTGTTGAAACCTTTTTCTTAAAAACTTTATTTGTAACGCTGCTAGTCGCTTAATTCGCCACGCAGGTTTTGCGTTAATAGATGGCTTATTTCCTCAAAAGGAAGCCCTTTACTTAATAAGTAGTGCAGTTTCGCGAGGGCAGCCTCGGGCGTCATATCGCTACCCGATAAAACTCCTACTTCTTGTAGGCCATGGCCAGTGGCATAGCCACCCATGTTTACGCGACCGCGCATACACTGGGTACAATTCAAAACAGGAATTTCTCTGGCTTTTGCGTATTTTAACTGTGCAATAAGCTCAGGGTTCTGAGGTGCATTGCCCACACCATAGCTCAGTAAAATCAGTGCATTCACCGGCTGCTGCAGCGTGTTTTTAATGACCTCTGGCGCAATACCGGGATACAAACTAACCATGCCGATCGGTTGGGCTTTGACGTTCGATACCGTTAAGGTGTTATTTGGTGACTTCGCTAATTCACCGGCTTTCAGACGAATGTTAATGCCAGCTTCTAACAGTGGAGGAAAGTTAGGGGAGTCAAAGGCACTGAATCCATCTGCATCTACTTTGCGGCTGCGGTTGCCACGAAGTAGTCTGTTGTTGAAGAACAGTCCGACTTCGGCAATGGGGAAGTTCGCGGCAACATATAACGCGTTTAGAAGGTTGACTTGACCATCTGAGCGAAGCTCTGCCAGTGGAATTTGAGAACCGGTAACAATGACAGGTTTTGACAAATCCTCAAGCATGAAACTCAACGCCGAGGCGGTGTATGCCATGGTGTCTGTACCGTGCAAAATAATGAAGCCATCATACTTGTCGTAGTTGTCGGCGATATCATCGGCAATACGCTGCCAGTCAGACGGATCCATGTCTGATGAATCGATAAGGTTATCGTATTCATGTAGTGTAAAAAGGGGCATTTCAGAACGGTGAAACTCCGGCATCTTTTTCAGTGTGTCTGACAAGAAGCCTGCAGCGGGTACGTAGCCTTGCTTAGACGGCTTCATACCAATAGTTCCACCTGTATAGGCAATATATATATGTTTGCGCATGAAATGACCTTACCCTTAATTTGGGAATACTTTTTAAAAGGGGATAGCGTAATTTGACGGGCATTCTAACAATACCCACGGGTTTGTCACCCTGAAATACGAAGGCACAAAAAAGCGGTGAAGATCACCGCTTTTATTCTGTATCAACTTTTTAGCAACGTTAGGCTGAGCCCTATGCTGAAGTTCGGTACTACTTAACTTCTTTACCCGCTGCTTGTTGGTCTGCATGGTAGCTCGAGCGGACCATAGGGCCACATGCTGCATGCGTGAAGCCAATTTCTTTTGCGTAATCACCAAGGGCGTCGAATTCCTTAGGGTGTACGTAGCGCTTAACCGGGTAGTGGTGACGGCTTGGCTGAAGGTATTGACCCAGCGTAAGCATGTCCACATTGTGAGCGCGCAGATCATCAAGTACGCCTTGAATTTCTTCGTTCTCTTCGCCCATACCCATCATCAGACCAGATTTGGTCATCACGTCAGGGTGTTGCGCTTTAAACTTCTTAAGCAAATCCAACGACCATTGGTAATTCGCGCCAGGGCGACATTCACGGTATAAACGCGGGATCGTCTCTAAGTTGTGGTTGAACACATCAGGCACGCCGTTTTTGAAAATCTCAAGTGCACGATCCATACGTCCACGAAAATCGGGTACTAATACTTCGATTGTCGTTGTTGGACTGTGTTCGCGAATGGCGTTAATACAATCTACGAAATGCTGAGCGCCACCGTCGCGAAGGTCATCGCGGTCAACAGAAGTAATAACCACATAGCGCAAATTCATTTCTGCAATGGTTTTAGCCAGCTTCTCAGGCTCTTCTGCGCTCGGAGGCAGTGGTTTACCGTGGGCTACGTCACAGAAAGGACAACGACGGGTACAAATATCACCAAGAATCATAAAGGTGGCTGTACCGTGGTTAAAACACTCGGCAAGGTTAGGACAACTCGCTTCTTCACACACAGAGTGAAGATTGTTTTTGCGAAGTGTCTGTTTGATGTGATCAATTTTCTCGGTAGTACGAGGAAGCTTGATTTTAATCCACTCCGGCTTGCGCAGCATTTCTTCCTTTTCAGTAGGAATAATAGTGACGGGAATGTGTTTTACTTTTTCATCATCACGGAGTTTTACCCCCGCTTGAGGTCGTGCATTACTCATCAAAACCTTCTTTGTATGTTGGCTGTGCAATGGAAAGCGCTTCTAGCAACAAATGCGTTAATTCATTACCAGCGGTCTCAAGCGTAGTTGGACCATTGAGGCGCGCGGTATCGATCATTTCCATACCGGCATAACCGCAAGGGTTAATACGCTGAAACGGTGATAGGTCCATATTAACATTTAAAGCTAAGCCATGAAACGAGCAGCCATTACGTATTCTTAAACCTAATGAACAAACTTTCTTCTCATCGACGTATACGCCAGGCGCATCGGGCTTTGGGTACGCGGTTACGCCATATTTTTCGAGTAGTCCGACCACCGCTTCTTCCATAGCAGTGACTAAATGACGAACACCCAGTTTTCTGCGCTTAATGTTTAGCATCAGATAAATAACTTGTTGCCCTGGACCGTGGTAGGTCACTTGGCCGCCCCGGTCAACCTGAATAACAGGAATGTCACCAGGCATAAGTATGTGTTCAGCTTTGCCCGCTTGTCCTTGCGTAAAGACAGCATCGTGCTCAACAAGCCAAATTTCATCCTGGGTGTTTTGGTCGCGTTCATCGGTGAAGCGCTTCATCGCCTCGAAGATAGGCTCATACGGCTGACGCCCTAACTGACGTACTATAACGCCGTTTGCGTCAGACGCTATCGACTGCTCATTCACTTAAAGTACAACCCTAACCAGCTCTAATTTGGCAAGTTCAGTGTAAATGGTTTCCATGTGCTCTTTACTGGTTACACGCACACTGATAGACACCGAGTGGTAAGTACCTTTACTACTTGGTTTTACGTTAGGCGAGTAATCGCCTGGCGCATGTTGCTGAAGGCAGCTCACTACCTGTTGAGGTAGGTCTTCATGAGCAACGCCCATGACTTTAAACGTTTGGTTTGTTGGAAAATCTAGTAATTCGTCGAAACGGGTATCCATGCGATATCCTTGGTACTTAAAATATCATATAAAAAAACGGCCAGATTGTAACAAATCTGGCCGCTTCACAACTAGCTTTTTAACGTATTCAGTAAAGGTGTTTACTCGTCGTCAAATCCTAGCTGAAGCATAATGTAGTCTTTCATGCGATTAAAGAAGCTGCCTTCTTTTACTTCTTGAAGGGTAACTAGGGGATAACTAGCCACATCTTCACCGTCTAGTTGTAGATAAAGTTTTCCAACAACCTGACCTTTTGCAAGTGGTGCTTCAAGCTTGTCATCAAGTTCGAAGTTAGCTTCTAAATTAGCCGCCTGACCGCGTGGAATAGTAATGGGGGTAGATTGATTAATTCCAAGGTCTACTGTCTCTCTATCACCCATATAGATGCGGTGAGCAACGAAACTATGACCAGCTTGGTATGGCGTAAGTGTCTCGTAAAAACGGAAGCCATACTTAAGTAGCTTTTTGTTTTCAACTTTACGTGCACGTTCGCTATCAGTCCCCATAACTACAGAGATTAGACGCATACCGCCTTGCTCTGCAGAAGTGATTAGGCTGTAGCCCGCATCAGACGTGTGGCCAGTTTTAATGCCATCAACGTTTAAGCTTTTGTCCCACAACAGGCTATTGCGGTTGTATTGCTTAATGCCGTTGTAGGTGAATTCCTTCTCGCTATAAATCTTGTACATTTCTGGCGTTTCTGCGATAAGCGCGCGAGACAGAATCGCCATGTCACGAGGGGTAGTGTAGTGGTCAGGGTCGTGAAGACCGTGAGCATTAACCCAGTGAGAACCACTCATGCCAAGTGATGCCGTGTGTGCATTCATCATGCTGGCAAAAGCAGATTCTGAACCTGCTACGTGTTCTGCCATAGCAACACAGGCGTCGTTACCTGACTGCACAACAATGCCACGCAGTAAGTCACGTACTGAAACTTGTGTACCTACTTCAATAAACATTTTTGACGAGTCAGGGAATTTCTTCGCCCATGCGTTTTCCGAGATAGTCACTTCGTCGTCTAAGCTGATGTTACCGGCCTGTAATTCTTTGCCAATAACATAAATAGTCATTATTTTCGTTAAGCTCGCAGGAGCAAGCTGCATGTCCGCATTTTTAGATGCAATCACATGACCCGTTTCAAAGTCGGTTAGAAGAAAACCTTCTGCGGCAACTGAAGGAGCAGGCGGAGTGACTACGGCAGCATTTGCTGTGTGTAGTAAAGTGCCTATCACCAAAAAGGCAAATGAAAGTAATGACGGTTTAGCGCGTTGAATTATTCTGAGCATGGTTCTAATTTCTTTGACCGTTTTATCCGTGTGAGTTAAAGCTTACCCTATTGTTGCGATGACCGCGAAACGATGACCGCAAAACATGGCTACCCAATTTTAGCTTTTGTCCAATTCGTAACCGAATTCTGTTGTTTCACCTACTTATTAGCTGAGGTGACGAGAGATCTTAACGAAAGGCTGCTTATAAGACTAGGTTTTATCAAAAAAGTTTACGCGATTGTAGGTATTAGGCGAAGAAACCGTGATATTGCCTGCTGAATGACACAATGCTGCCACAATGTCGTTGTTTTTATGAGCGTGCGACAACCCAACTAACTACATGGTCTGCGTAATCGCGTAAGCGTTGGGATAGCCATTTTGCTTTAATTGTTCAAGAACCTCCGCGACGACAGCTTCATCGTGGATAGGGCCAAGCTGTAGTTTATAAATGTTATCTGCTACTGGCAGGTGAGCGGGAATTTGATATAACGCCGATAGCACGTTAGAGATAGATTTTGCCTTCTCGGCGTTTGAAAGCGCAGCAACTTGAATATAAATCGCATCACTTACCACGTTGCTACTATTCTCACTGCTGCTTGAGTTGGTATCCGCGGTGTTCGAAGAGGGGGCTAATGGCGGGGTGGGTGAAGTTGCTGCCAAGGCCGGTGCGGGTACTACCGCAATACCCAAATATTCATCGTAAGTAACGGTTGGACTGTTTCCCACCGTCACATTGTTTTGTTCGTCAAAGTGGATAACTTCAAGTTTGACTCGCGCTGTGCCTTTGCTGTGGTAGCCTAGTTTTACTGCGGCTGCATACGACAAATCGATAATTCTATCATCGTGAAAAGGGCCGCGGTCGTTAACGCGGACGATCGCTTGTTTGTTATTTTCCAAGTTAGTAACACGCACGTAAGAGGGCAGTGGCAATGTTTTGTGAGCCGCGCTCATGGCAAACATATTGTAAGTTTCGCCATTTGAGGTTAAGTGACCGTGAAACTTCTGACCATACCAACTGGCATAGCCGACCTCTTCATAGCCTTTGCCACTATCCATTGGCGTGTAGTGCTTGCCTAGTACCTTGTAAGGCCTGCTGTTAAACATGCGGTAGGCTTCGTATTTTGGTACAGCATCAAGTGTTTCTGGTTTCTTGGCAACGTGCTTAGGCGCTGAGTCTTGCTTTTGAGTATAGCGACCAGATTGTGTAGGTGCACTTTGGCATCCCACTAATGCCAAAACTATAAAAACAGCTGAGCCATAGCGAAAGAACTGTCCGTTTGCCAGATTTTGGGCAACAAGACCCGCATTAACTAAACCCGCTTTTACAAAATCAAGTACCGAAAAAAGGCGTTGCAACATACAAGTTATCTAGACATTAAACGTTTCTGAGTGGCAATGGCCATAAGAATGCCAAAACCTGCCATTAAAGTCACCATAGATGTTCCTCCAAAGCTCACTAGAGGAAGGGGAACACCCACCACGGGAAGTAATCCGGACACCATGCCCATGTTTACAAATACATAAACAAAAAAAGTAAGGGTAATACTGCCACCAAGCAATTTTGCATAGGCGTCTTGTGCCCGGCTAGAAATTATAAGGCCGCGCATAATTATAAAAATGTATATTGCCATTAAGCACATTACACCGGTAAGACCAAACTCTTCGCTGAATACTGAAAAGATAAAATCGGTGTGACGTTCGGGTAAAAACTCGAGTTGTGACTGCGTACCCTGTAACCAGCCTTTGCCGTCTACACCACCGGAACCAATGGCAATTTTAGATTGGATTATGTGGTAGCCAGAACCTAGTGGATCGCTTTCCGGGTTCAAAAAAGTAAGAACCCGCTGCTTTTGATAATCCTTCATTAAAAAGAACCACATCACAGGCGCAAACGCGCCAATGAGGCCGCCCACTACTGAAATAAGACGCCAGCTCATACCTGCCAGGAATATGGCAAAGATACCTGAACTGGCGATGAGTAATGAGGTCCCTAAATCAGGCTGCTTTGCAATGAGAATGGTGGGCACGACCACCAAACCAAACCCAACGATAATGTGGGTGGTGCGTGGCGGCATAGTGAATTTACTGATATACCATGCAACCATCATAGGCACGGCAAGCTTCATCAGTTCAGAGGGCTGAAAACGGATAAAGCCCAGGTCTAGCCAGCGCTGTGCGCCTTTGCCCATATCACCAAATAATAAAACGGCAATTAGCATGAGCAGGCCTGCACCATAGGCATAGGTTGAGAAAAACCTAAACACGCCCAAAGGGGCTTGGGCTAATCCGAACATAACGATAAAGCTAAATCCCAGCCTGATAAACTGGCGCTCCATTTGCTCCATATCCTGACCTGACGCCGAGTACAGAGTAAATAGCCCAACACAACTTAGCACGAGTAGCCCGACTAACAGCCATCCATCGATATGAATGCGCTGAAGAAAACTCATTTTATTAGGGTTTATGGTGGTTCTCTTCACTAGTTTGTCCCTAATTCATTATCATTGTTTGCCGAGTCAGCTTCGGCAGTTTCAAAAACACGGTCTCTGAAATAGAAATCCATGATTTGACGGGCGACGGGTGCTGCGTTCTTACTACCACCGCCTACGTTCTCAAGGACCACGGTTACCGATATCTCTGGATCATTGAACGGTGCGAAGCCAACATACATGGCATTGTCTCGAAGACGCTCATCAATTTTAGTAGCGTCATATTTTTCATTTTGGCCAACGGTAAACAACTGTGCTGTTCCTGTCTTACCCGCAGAGTCGTAAGGGGTATCTGCAAATGCATGACGCGCGCCGCCTTCTTCGCCACTCACAACATCGCGCATGGCGTTTAACACCACATCTAAATTGTTACGGTTCTTAATTTCTATAGGCCGCAGCGACTTAAGTGGGATGAGGTCGACAGAACTATCGGTGTTCATATAACCGCGAATGATTTGTGGAATATAGCGTTCCCCAGCATTGATCAGCGTGTTAACCGATGTATTTAACTGTACCGGCGTGGTGGTCCAATAGCTCTGTCCTATACCAACGGGTATGGTGTCACCAATATACCAAGGTTGATTAAAGCGAGCGCGTTTCCAGCCTCGGCTAGGCATGTTGGCATCTGACTCTTCGTAAAGATCGATACCCGTGAAATCTCCGAATCCGAATTCGTACATAGATTCACTGATTTTATCGATACCCAATTTATACGCTAGCTCGTAATAATAAGTATCGCACGACACTTCTATTGCTTTTGATACGTTAACTTTGCCATGTCCCCATCGACGCCAATCGCGCCACACGTGCGACACATTTGGCAATTGATAGCGACCTGTATCGTTAATGGTGTAGTCTTTGGTGATAATGCCTTCTTCTAGTCCAACAAAACCAAGGTGCGGTTTAATGGTAGAAGCGGGAGGGTATTGTCCTTGTGTCGCCCTGTTAATTAGCGGGCGGTCTGGCGAATTCAGTAGCGCAGAGTAATTCTTGCTGCTGATACCGTGCACGAATAAATTGGGGTCGTAACTAGGGTTAGAATAAAGTGCCAGTACGCCACCTGTTTTAACGTCGGTAACCACTACAGCGCCGCGCATGCCTTCTATTATTCGCTGGGCTTCTAACTGAAGCTCTAAATCCAGGTTAAGTACGATGTCTTTGCCCGGTGTTGGTGGCTCAACACTGAGTACACGAATAATTCGGCCTTGATTGTTTACTTCGACCTGCTGATAACCCACTTTTCCATGAAGCAGCTCTTCGTGGTATTTCTCTATACCTAGCTTACCGATATCGTGGGTTGCGGCGTAATTATCTTCTTGGCCTGCTTCAACGAGTTTTTGTAAGTCTCGCTTGTTAATGCGTGCAACATAACCCAGTGCATGGGTAAGCGTTTCTTTATAAGGGTAATGACGAGCTAAACGCGCTTCAATTTGAACACCTGGAAATTTGTGTTTGCTGGCAGAGAACAGCGCTACTTCTTCTTCGCTTAGCTGAGTGCGAAGCGCAACGGGTTTAAATCTCCGCGTTCCTTTTAGCGTAGATTGAAAGCGTTCAATTTCATCGCTGGTGATGCTCATTAATTCGGTCAGATCTGCAAGGGTTTGTTCAATATCATCCACTTGCTCTGGAATAATTTCCAAACTGAAAACCGGACGGTTCTCGGCTAAAAGCACGCCGTTACGGTCATAAATGAGACCGCGGTTAGGCGCTACGGGCAGCACTTTAATTCGGTTACCGTTAGACCGGGTTTGATAATCTTCAAACTGGGTGACCTGCAAAGAATAGAGGTTGTTAAGTACAATGCCCAACATGGCCACAACAATAATAAAAGCAATGGTCGCTCGGCGCGCGAACAAGTTCGCTTCAGCGGAGTGGTCCCGTATTGCTTGACGTTTTCGTTGCATTGACTTCCTTTGCATTAATAAAGCGACCAATTACTCACGGTGATAAGGGTGATTTTGCGTCACCGACCACGCGCGGTATAAGCTTTCTGTAAGAATGATCCTAACAAGTGGATGAGGTAGAGTTAAGGCTGATAAGGACCACTTTTGTTCCGACGCAGCAATACATTCTGGTGCTAGCCCTTCTGGACCACCAATAAGCAGGCTTACGTCGCGCCCGTCCATTTTCCAATTGTCGAGTTGTTTAGCAAGCGTGGGAGTGTCCCAGGGTTTACCTGTTACTTCTAACGTAACAATGCGATTTCCTTTGGGAATAGCGGCTAGCATTTGCTCGCCTTCTTTTCCCAAAATGCGCTTAATATCCGCGTTTTTGCCTCGCTTTCCGGCGGGTATTTCAGTAAAGGACACTGGCATGTCGCTAGGGAAACGACGAATAAACTCATCCACGCCTGTACTTACCCAGCTTGGCATTTTTGTTCCGACCGCGACGATTTGTATACGCACTTCTTTTACCCTTACCGCAGGAATTAGTATTTCACTTATACAATAAAGGCCATACGCATTTGAGTATGGCCTTTATTGACCGTGTTACTGCATGTTTATAGCAGGCGTTTACGCCACTACGACCACAGTTTCTCTAGCTGGTAGAAATCACGGGTTTCATCTTGCATAACGTGCAAAATAACATCACCAAAATCAACCAGAACCCATTCGCCGGTTTCCTTACCTTCCACGCTTCCAGGTGCGTGGCCCGCTTTCTTCGCTTCTACCATGACATTTTCTGCAATAGATGAAACGTGGCGCTTTGAGTTACCTGAACAAATGATCATGGTATCTGTAATACTTGATTTGCCGCGAACGTCTAGTTCAATAACATCACGGCCTTTCATATCGTCAATTTTGTCTTTAACAAACTGTTTGAGCTGTTGACTCTCCAAGAGTTTTCCTCACTTACTTAACTTTTATATAACTGATGTTCGTTTATGTAATCTAAAACGCTTTCTTCTAACCATAAGTTAGATAGGTCAGCATTTGAACTGTTTGGCGTACCCGATTTCTCGGACGTGGCAGCACTTGCTAGTACGTCACGAATTTCAGTAGATGAAACACTAAAAAGCGGTGTGTTGGTTAACACTACATGGCCTGCAGGCTTTGCGTGAATAACACTTTTATCGTTAGCCACATGACAATCTAACCAAGCTTGTATTGCGGGAGGAGGCGAAAATTTCTCATCGTCTCTGCGCATAACCACTAAGTGACAATAATCGAGCAGGTGTTCCCACTCGTACCATTTGTCCAGATTATACAGTGAATCTGCGCCAATGAAAAAACAGATTGTGTCATCGCTTTTCTCTTTAAGTGCACGCAGTGTTTTAACTGTATAAGAGGGTGACGGAAGCGCCAGTTCAATTAACTCTGGAATAAGTCTGTCATTGTTTTGGGCGCAAAGTTCAATCATTTTTACCCGGTGGCTTTCTGACACACCTACTGACTTATGCGGAGCTAATTTACAAGGCATGAGATGAACTTGGTTTACGCCAATTTCATCTGCCGCTTTAAGTGCCGCACCAATATGGCCTTTATGCGGCGGATTAAACGTACCACCAAGAATGGCTTTCACCGTTGGATATGCTCGAGAAGCGCCGGAAAGACTCACTTAGACTTGCCCATTATGCCTGTAACAAAGGAATTTCGCGAAGGTCCATACCCATGAACATCATGCACAGGTGACACATTTCGACGTAAGGGCGGGCAATGACATTTTGTTTGAATGCATGATCTGACTGAGTCAACGCTTTTTGGATGTCTTCTAGCTGCGCGACGCTCAGACGATTCAAGGCACTTTGATAAAAACCTTGTCTATTACGCCAAATACCGAATTTTTGCCACTGAATGGGGGCACCGCTTTGCTGCGCTAGTTTTAGTTTCCATAACTGCTCCCACTCTCGAATCAGCGCCCAAATAATGATGTTAGGCTCCAGACCCTCGCTCTCTAATCGGTATAGCATTTTTATGCAGCGGGTACTGTCGCCGCTAAGCATAACGTCAACCAGTTGAAACACGTTGAAACGCGACTGATCGACCATCGCCTTTTCAATTTGTTCGTCTGAAATAGACTGGTGTGGATAGAGTAGGGCGAGCTTATCAATTTCTTGCTTAGCAGCAAGCATGTTGCCTTCGCAGAAATCAGCTATCATCTTAGCACCCGACGCTGATACGGAGAGTTGGTGGGCATTTAACTGCTGGTTTAGCCATGCATTGAGCTGCTTGCCTTCCAACGGGTAACACAATACCGACGCGCCCAAATCATCAAGCACTTTAAACCATTTGCCGCGCTGCACGTCTTTGCCAATTTTGGGGCCGTGAACCAGCAACAAAATATCGGGGTTTAATGACGCCGCGACTTCTTGCAGCATTTTACTGCCTTCAGTGCCCGGTTTTCCCGTAGGTAGCTCTAATTCAATGAACTGTTGGCTTGAGAAAAGCGACATGCTTTGTGTGGCTTCAATCAACTGATTCCAGTTAAAGCCTGTTTCAGCAACTAGTACTGTACGCTCTTCAAAGCCATTGGCTTTTGCTTTAGCGCGTATTTGCTCAATGACATCAAACTTCTGCTGGGGTTCATCTCCAAACACCAGATAGCACGGGCGAAGTGCCTTGGTGATATCTTGGCTAAATTGGTTTGGATAAATCTGCATGAAAAATTCTGATGTTTACAGACTAACGGAAGTTGATGCATTTGGTGCAGCGGCTGCCTGACTGGAAAGGCGTCTGATCATGATATCAGCGGCTTCATCGCGCATTTCACTTAGCATCAATTCAAGTTCGCGAGACTTTGCCAACACTTGGTCAGGGTCGTCTTGATAGTCACGTACTACTTCAAATTGCACCATTACCGCTTCCTTACCAGGAAACTGCACGCGGTAACGCACAACATATATCAGTTCATATTCAGCAACTTGACCCGAAGGATAAACCGACAGCAGCTGACGTTCTAATTTCTCTGGAAGCAAATAGATGTTTACGTTTTGGTTAGAGCGCGATGTTTTATCTACGCTAACACTGGATAAACCGTAAACGTTTAAGCGTTTGTCAAGCGCACGCGCCAAGGGCGCGTGTGCTCGGGCACTTTCAATAGCAACGGTGTTTATGTCGTCAGGTAAGCTAGGGCTACTTCGCAAATGAAAGCCACAGCCAGTAACCAATACGGTTCCCAACACAGCGACTGCGAATTGTAAGTGCTTTTTCATCAGTATCTGACCTAGTTAGCTACAATGTTTACAAGCTTGCCAGGCACAACAATCACTTTACGAATGGTTTTACCTTCGATGAATTGCTGAACGTTAGGCTGTTCTTTCGCAGATGCTTCAATGCTCTCTTTGCTTGCATCAGCAGCAATTGTCATCTTAGCGCGCACCTTACCGTTAACCTGAACGATGATTAGCTTTTCGTCTTCAACCAATGCGGCTTTATCAGCCTGTGGCCATGGCGCTAAATCGATATCTTCACCGTGACCCAACACTTTCCATAGCTCGTGAGCGATGTGCGGCGTAATAGGGTTTAGAAGCAACAAGATAGATTCACAGGCTTCGCGCATAATTGCGATGTCCTGCGCGTTTTCTTGTGGTGCTTTTTGAAGGTGGTTTAACAATTCCATCACCGCTGCAACCGCAGTGTTAAAGGTTTGACGACGGCCTAGGTCATCAGACACCTTTTCAATGGTCTTGTGTACTTCACGGCGAAGTGCCTGTTGGTCTTTCGACAGTGCCTTAACATCAATCGCTTCTGGCGTGCCTTTTTCAACGTGTTCGGTCACTAATTTCCAGATACGACGTAAGAAACGGTTTGCACCTTCAACACCAGAGTCTACCCACTCAAGGGTTTGCTCCGGTGGCGCAGCAAACATGGTAAATAAACGCACCGTATCGGCACCGTACTGATCAATAACTTCCTGAGGGTCGATACCGTTATTCTTCGACTTAGACATTTTCGTCATACCGCCGTGAATAACTTCTTCACCGTCAGCGGTTAGCCATGCTTTAACAATACGGCCTTTATCGTCCTTTTCAGTGCTTACTTCGGTAGGCGAGAACCAGGTTTTCTTACCAGACGCGTCTTCACGATAGTACGAGTCAGCTAATACCATGCCTTGACACAGCAAACGCTTGAACGGCTCATCAGAGTTTACCAAGCCTTCATCGCGTAACAACTTGTGGAAGAAACGCGAGTAAAGTAAGTGCAAGATAGCGTGCTCGATACCACCAATGTACTGATCTACTGGTAACCAGTAGTTAGCTGATGTTGGATCAAGCATGGCGTCGTTGTTAGTAGCACAGGCATAGCGCGCGTAGTACCACGATGACTCCATAAAGGTGTCGAAAGTATCCGTTTCACGTAACGCGGCTTCGCCATTGTATGTGGTTTTTGCCCACTCAGGGTCAGCTTTAATTGGCGAGGTAACGCCATTCATTTCTACGTCTTCAGGCAAAACAACCGGTAGTTGGTCAGCAGGAACCGGAACAGATTCACCGTTTTCCAAATTTAGCATTGGAATAGGTGCGCCCCAGTAGCGCTGACGGCTTACGCCCCAGTCACGAAGACGGTAATTTACTTTGCGCTTTCCACAGCCTTTGCTTTCAAGTTCATCAGCAATACCATTAAATGCGGCATCGAACTCAAGACCGTCGAACTTATATGAATTGATCAAGCTACCTTTTTCAGTAAATGCAGAGGCGGTAAGGTCGCACTTATCTTCATCACCTGCGTTTGGCGCAATGACTTGTTGAATAGGTAGGTTGTATTTAGTCGCAAACTCCCAATCGCGCTGGTCGTGGCCAGGAACAGCCATTACCGCGCCTGAACCATAGTCCATCAACACGAAGTTAGCGACCCAAATTGGAAGCTTTTCACCGGTTAGTGGGTGAACAACCTCAAAACCCGTGGCGAAACCTTTCTTCTCCATGGTTGCTAATTCAGCTTCAGCAACTTTGGTGTTTTTACATTCGTCGATAAAGGCCGCTAAATCTGGGTTCGATTTTGCTGCGAATTCGGCAAGAGGGTGCTGCGCAGCCACTGCAACGTAAGTAACGCCGTAGAAGGTATCTGGGCGCGTGGTATATACCGTCAAATCGGCAATGTCGTTAACCGCTGACGCTAAATCGAAGGTAATTTCAACACCTTCAGAGCGGCCAATCCAGTTCGCCTGCATTGCGCGTACTTGGTCTGGCCATTCTTCAAGCTGTTCTAAGTCTTGTAAAAGTTCTTCGGCGTAGTCAGTAATTTTAATAAACCACTGAGGGATCTCTTTTTGCTCAACCAGCGCACCAGAGCGCCATCCGCGACCGTCGATTACCTGCTCGTTAGCCAAAACAGTTTGGTCTACAGGGTCCCAGTTCACAGTAGAGTTTTTCTTGTAAACAAGACCTTTTTCGTAAAGGCGTGTGAAGAACCACTGTTCCCAGCGATAGTAATCTGATTTACATGTGGTTACTTCGCGATCCCAGTCGTAACCGAAACCCAACGAGCGAAGTTGGTTTTTCATGTAATCAATATTTGAGTATGTCCATTTCGCAGGTGCAGTGTTGTTGTTAATTGCTGCGTTTTCAGCCGGAAGACCAAAAGCATCCCAGCCCATAGGCTGCAATACATTTTTACCCTGCATGCGCTGGAAACGGCTGATCACGTCACCAATGGTGTAGTTGCGCACGTGACCCATGTGAAGTCGGCCACTAGGGTATGGGAACATAGACAGGCAGTAGAACTTTTCTTTTTCTACGTCGTCATTTGCTTTAAACGATTGGTTTTCTTCCCAGTATTGCTGAACGCGTTGTTCAATGTCTTTCGGATTGTACTGATTATCGGCCATGAAACTTAGGCTTCCGCATTAAAAGTTAAAACGTTTATGGGGCGGCATAAGGCGAGTTTGTAGCAACGCCAACTAACCGCGCGTGGGATTCACCCACTTAACATACATATAGCCCAGTAGAATAACCCAGCGCTAAGCCATGCCTCAATAGCTTAACACCGAACTTGGCAATATTTATTGTTGCTTGCTTGAAAAGTGAGCATTAATGACACAGTTTACGCCGATTGAACACCAGAACTCGCCCCATTTGCTCATCTTACTTTCTCTTGGCGCCATCTTATCTTGTCGATAAACAGGCCTCGGTGTCACATCTAATTATTGTCACTAAACGCGGTTAGCGCATTTAGTTGTTGCGCCTGCACTTTGTCTACTACTCGAACTAAATTGGCGGCGTCTTCGTTAGATGCTTTTTGGCCATTAAAGTGAATATTGCCTGAGGCGTGGTAGGTAAGAGTGACTTTAGTTTTCGGTATGCGACCGTCTTGTGTGTTTGCATCCGATGAAGTGCTCGATGCTATTGTGCTGAATTCCCATGTCAGTGCACCTGACATACCCATCTCTTGAAGCGGGCCTAAGCCACCTGTCATCACCACTTTTTTGTTCGGTTCAACATAGCTTACCTGCATATGCGCTGCACTCGCCGTGTCTGTCGTTTCACAGAAACAGCCACCAGCCTGCTCATCTATGCGCAAAGCACCTTTCCACCATGTGTGGTCTTTCGGCCACCACATATCCACATGTTGAATAAAATGAGAGTACACGACTTCAACTGGCGCATAGCTTTCACTCTCATTGGTAATAGAAAACCCTGAGTTATCTGCATAGTTTACGTTAGCGATACTCATTGAAGAAAATGCCGTACCCAGAAAGATAGCAAGGAAAGAGGAGGTGAGCAGAAGGGGTGAGCGAGTTTTCAATTTTTTTGTCATTGTTATTACCCTGTTTTTGTTCATTGGTTATTGCGCGCGAAACCTGGTCTCGTCGCCAAACGAATTTCGGTTTTTGTGTTTTCTAAGGTAATTGAAAGCAGCTTGCGTTGCTACCTACTTTAAAGCCTTACTGTTACAGGATTCTTCAGAGCTTTGTCTTGACCACATTGTCCTTACGGCTCTGACCTTGGCGCGCTTTTCTTAACGCTGTGATTTTAATGCTCTGATCCAAATTATGTGGCAGAAATAAATGCAGCGGTTAAATTGAAGTAAGTTCTTTCGTACTTAACTCCTTTTCGGCTTTAATTAGACGCTACACCTTGTGTCGCAAGGTATCAGTTCTAATGAAGACCACAAAAAGCTCGTAGTGCTTGCCAATTCCTCTCTAAAATCATGAAGGTGGTTGTTTGTTGTGCAATTAGCGATGCAAAGCTGCCTTATTCAGGATAAGCGTTTGACACTAATGTTAATTAGGGTTTCACTTAAGTAAAGAAACAAAGATAGAACAGACATGTCTGTAGACAGTAAATTATATGCGTTAGATGTAGACGCGCTTTCACCTACCATAAATCGCCGAGCGA
The DNA here is from genome assembly GCF_017849675.1 of Alteromonas sp. AO-Serp. Lineage (NCBI taxonomy): Bacteria > Pseudomonadati > Pseudomonadota > Gammaproteobacteria > Alteromonadales > Alteromonadaceae > Alteromonas > Alteromonas sp. AO-Serp. The sequence continues at coordinate 2,259 of NZ_JAFLMX010000042.1, read as the reverse complement.
TAAACAGTGCCTTAAAAGATGATGAAGCGCTAAATGCGACCTTCATTGGGCAAGAGCGTGCGCGTGAAGCACTTACGTTTGGGTTAGGTATTAACACCAAAGGCTATAATCTTTACGTGATGGGTGAGCCCGCTACGGGGCGCTTCACTCTAGTGAAGGATTACATTGAACGCCAAGTTGCCCAGCTACCGGCGCCTGATGATTGTTGTTATATCAACAATTTTGACGAAGAGCGCGAACCTGTTGCGCTAAAATTTCCTCCCGGTGGTGGAAAAGCATTCCACAAGGACATGGCTGCGCTTATTGACGATGTCTTAGACTCACTGCCCATTGCTTTTGATAACCCGGGATATCAGCGCCGTCGCGCGTCAATTTCCAGAGAGTTCGAGCAAAAGTACGATGCGGCTATCGATGCGGTAGAGCGTTACGCACAAGCGAATGATGTTGCGCTGTACGAAGAGGGTGGCTCTATTACGTTTTCACCTATCGTTAACGGCAAGCCAATAAGTGACACAGAGTTTGCGTCATTATCTGATGCACAACGGGAAGGGTTTTATACTCTTATCGACGAACTAGAAAATAGGTTAAGCGAAGGTCTGTTAAGCCTACCTACGTGGAAACGCGAAAACTCTGAGCGTCTGCGTGAGCTTGACAAAAAGACCGCAGAGCAGGGGATTAAGCCGCTGCTAAAAGTGCTTGAACACAAATACGCATCTGAGCTAGGGGTAATGAAGTACCTCAAGCAGCTTAAAACTGCATTAGTCAATGCTATCTTAGTCATTCACAGTGAAGAGCAGAAAGAAGAGAAGAGTGATGACTTCGACAAGAAGGTATTTTTAGAAGAGCAATTTCTTCCTAACGTTTTGGTGTCGAATAAACTCGATGACGCAGCCCCTGTTATTTATGAGCCGAACCCTACTTATCAAAATTTGTTTGGCAAAATAGAGTACACCAACATTCACGGCAGCGTGTTTACCAACTATCGCATGATTCAGCCCGGTGCGCTCCATCGTGCAAATGGCGGTTATTTGTTGTTGGATGTCGACCAACTTATTGAACAACCTTTCGTGTGGGATACTCTTAAGCTTGCCATCAAGTCACAGCGCTTGCGCATGGACTTACCCCAGCAAGATGTGGGTATGGTGAACAATATTACGCTCAATCCACAGCCCATCGACTTAAATGTGAAAATCGTTCTGTTAGGCTCGCGTGATTTATACTACACGCTGCAAGATTACGATGACGAGTTTGATGAACTGTTTAGAGTGTTGGTGGATTTTGATTTGGAAATTCCCGTCACCAGACAGGCGCTTTTTGATTTCGTGGGCAAAGTACGTGCGCATCTTATTCAGTTAGGACTTAAAGGCATTACCGCTAACGCGATGTGCAGGCTAGTTGAGTACTCGTTAAGAATGGCTGAACATAAAGAAAAGCTATCTGCGCACTTCGCTGAAGTTATCGAGCTAGTTAATGAAGCCTATTATTTCTGTCAGAAATCTAATGCCGACACGCTAGAACTTGATCATTTAAAAACAGCATTAAGTGCCAAGAAGCGTCGTACCGGCCGTGTCAGCCAAACACTATTAAACGATATTAAAGAAGGGCACGTGCTTATTGCCACTGAAGGAAAAGCGGTAGGCAAAGTAAACGGGTTAACGGTATTGGATATTGGTGACACTGCATTTGGTACGCCTGCACGCATTACGTCTACTGTATTTGCCGGCGCAAGTGGTGTAGTTGATATTGAGCGTGAGGTAGAGCTTGGACAGCCTATTCACTCAAAAGGCGTCATGTTGTTAAACGGCTACTTGGGCAACAAGTATGCCCAACATTTCCCGTTAACCCTATCGGCAAATATAGCGCTAGAGCAGTCATACGGACATATTGATGGCGATAGTGCATCCCTTGGTGAACTGGTTGCGCTTATCTCTGCGTTGACTGAAATCCCTTGCTTACAAACCTTGGCTATCACGGGTTCCATAAACCAGTATGGTGAAGTGCAAGCGGTTGGCGGTGTGAACGAAAAGATAGAAGGCTTTTTCGACTTGTGTCAACACCGTGGCCTCACCGGCACGAAAGGCGTGATTATTCCTAAATCAAATGCGATTAATTTGGTATTAGACGCCACTGTTATCGATGCTGTGAAAAAAGGGCTGTTCCATATTTACACTGTAGAGACCGTTGATGACGCGCTATCTATTTTGATGGAACAGGAAGCGGGTAAATTAAGTAGTAAAGGTCGTTACCCCAAAAATTCAA
>NZ_JAFLMX010000347.1:0-31768 GCF_017849675.1 Alteromonas sp. AO-Serp | reverse complement strand
AAACTGCCGCGTTTAAAGAAGGCGTTGAAACCATTAACGACCTTAAACCAGGCATGATTTTAGAGGGTGTGGTTAGCAACGTTGCCAACTTTGGCGCGTTCGTTGATGTAGGCGTGCATCAAGATGGACTGGTGCATATTTCAGCACTCACTAACAAGTTTATCTCAGACCCTCGCGAGGTGGTCAAAGCGGGCGATATCGTTAAAGTAAAAGTGCTTGAAGTAGACGTACCGCGCAAGCGTATTTCCTTCACCATGCGCTTAGACGATACACCGAGTCAAAGCAATAATGCAGGCGGCAAACCAGCAGCAGGAAAACCACAAAACAAAGGGCCTGGGCGTGCTAACGCAAAAGCAAACCCTCGTTCAAATCAGGGTGGCGGCAATCGCAACAGCCAGCCTCAAAACAGCGCCATGGGCAACGCCTTTGCTGATGCATTTGCTAAAGCAAAAAAGTAAACAGTAGCGAATTTACTGTTGCTTATAGAGGGCCTGTCACTGACAGGCCCTTTTTGTATCACGCTTCCATTTAGCCTGCCGTTTTTGCTACATTAGATTGTGGTACATTAGTTCGGCGCATAGAAATTTCATGTGCCCAAAAACTCTTTAGCCAAAAGCACCAAAATAGAGAATACCGAAATAATGAAGAGGTGGGGGTCACACCGAAACCGAAGTTCGTATATTGGTAGCGTTTAGCAAGGCCGTTGACATGCTTTTAGAGCCTTAACGTTTAACGAAGGTAATGTTGCTCATTTGACCACAGCCTTTTTCTAGGCAGCACTTTCGGACAACCATAATGAGCTAAGGGCCACTAACCTTTGGTGTACGAGCGTAATCATCCAACTGTACAGCAAAGATTATCTGCCCTCATCAAAGGATGATTTTATGAACTCGCCTGTCTCAAAAAACATGCTGAATGTCAGCGCCGATTACCCCGACCTTCGGGATCGTTATTACCAGCCAAATCTTACTCCACTTAAGCCTTTTATCGACCCGCCAGGCAATTTGGTTATTTTAGACCAAGGTAAAGATGGAGCGTGCACCGGCTTTGCATTGGCCGCTACCATTAATTTCATTTACCGTCAGCAAGGCCGAAAACATACTGTTAGCCCGTGGATGCTTTATGCCATGGCTAAACGTCATGATGAGTGGTTAGGTGAAGCGTATGAAGGCTCTAGCTGCCGCGGTGCAATTAAGGGGTGGTACAACAGTGGCGTATGTAACGAGTCACTAACTGAAGATATTAAGCACAGCAACGAATTTGAAATGACCCTAGCTATTGCTAACAATGCCAGCAATCACAGGCTAGGTGCGTACTACCGTATTGAACGAGAAATTAGTGATTTTCATGCGGCACTTAACGAAGTGGGCGTAATCTTTGTTTCTGCCAGAATTCATGAAGGCTGGAAAGATAGCGAAGGTGATGTAATAAGCTTAAGGCCTGAACCCATGGGTGGCCACGCGTTTGCCATTGTTGGCTATAACGATGAAGGCTTCTGGATCCAAAACTCCTGGGGGACGGATTGGAAAAAGTCAGGGCTGGCACTTTGGCGTTACGATGACTGGGCGTTAAACGTTATGGATGCGTGGGTTGTTCAACTCGCACTTCCTATTTCAGGTACAGGCACTTACCACCAAGCTACGCGCTCTATTGCACAGGGTTTATTTTCTCGCTCCACACCACGGGTGAGTATTCAAGATCACTTCATTCATTTCGACGACGGTCACTTTGATACCAGAAGTAAATATTGGAGCAATAAAAACCACGTCGATGCCATTATTGAAAAACTTTCCGAAAGTAACCATCGCCACGTAATGCTGTATGCACATGGCGGCTTAAATAGCATAAAAGCTTCGGCTAAACGCATTGCAGCAATGAAAGACACCTTTCTTAAAAACGATATTTACCCCATTCACTTCATGTACGACACGGGTATGCTAGAAGAACTCAAGGATATTCTGGGCTTTAAGAATAAAGAGATTAGCAACAAAGTAGGAGCCTTCACTGACTACACTGACCGCATACTAGAATGGGCAACACGTAAAGTAGGCGGCGCACTGTGGCGAGAAATGAAATCAGACGCTTGCACGCCCTTTACCCGTACCACATCAGATGGTACGTATTTCCTAACGCAATTGGCCGCCTACTTGAAAGACAATTCAGATATTAAGCTGCATGTCGTAGGGCATTCTGCTGGCTCTATTTTTCATGCACACAGCCTATCTAGGCTGTGTAAAGTTGATGAAAACATAACGATTAAGAGTCTGCATTTACTGGCTCCAGCCATTAGCTACCCCTTGTTCAACGAAAAGCTCTCTGCGCTTATAGAAGGGAAACACATTGAATCGACCACGGTTTACAACTTATCTGAAGCGTTGGAAAAAGATGACCACGTGGCGCGTATTTACCAGAAGTCGTTGCTCTATTTAGTATCAAATGCGTTTGAATCCAAACCAGAGATGCCCTTGTTAGGTATGGCTGTGTTTAATCAGCCGCTGCCCAACGTGACGTTTAAGTACAGTGAGGGGAAAGTAGGTGATGCCACCGCCGCCACGTCCCATGGTGGCTTCGATAGCGACGTAGATACCATGAACTCGGTACTTTCAGACATCACTGGCGGCTCACCTAAATATCCGTTTACAAAGGCAATACTGGATTATTAGGGCCTGCTGGTTTTAAGGCAATGCAAGGGAAGTGAAAGTGCTTTTTTCGCGATTTAGCCCTTAGCTATGACGGGCTAAATCGTTCGTGCAATGTTAAGCAGCTAGCGTTAATTGCACGTTATCATGCTTGAAGCGATAAACCTTCTCTAGAGGGGGTGTAAGCTTGCAAATAAGCATTTTGAATGCGGCCAATTCGTGTTTGCATCACATTAGACTCATTTGCCTGAAAGCCTTGTGTGTCTGCTGATGAAGATTGATTATCTAACACCATATCCGCAATAGAATCGGTTGCGGTGCCTATATTTGTATCGGGCTGCACGGCTGCCCCAGTGTCTGCAACAATACCATTGCTTTGTGCTGAGGTAGAACCTGCTGAAGCCGTTTCTGTTTGGCCTTTGGCAATCTCGCTACGGGCCTCTGTGGCTTTTTGAGAAGCCTCTGCAGCCACTTTTAAATCTTGTGATGAAGGTTCAGCTGGTGCGAGGGCGGCTGCGCGCACTTGCTCCATTTTTTTCAGCGTTTCCTCTGGCGTTTTTTCTTCTGAAACATCAATCGACACTTCGCCATCGGTCACATAGCGTTTATTGTCAGGGCCTGTAGTGTATTCATACTGCGGAGCACCGGCGTACTGACCGCCTGTTGAAGCATGCGCTTGCTCGTGAACCCTCACTTCCTGATCGCGGGCTTTTAACTGCTCAATTTCAGCAGCGTCTTTTTTCTCTTGCTGTTCTTGTTGCCTGTCTTGCGCGTCCTGCTTGCCTGCACTCTCATCCTGCGCATTATCTTTCTGTTGCCCAAATACGTTTTGAAAGGCAGCTTGAAGTTCTGTTTGTACCTGAGGGCGCTCGTAAGTAACCGGCGATGGTGGCTGACCTGGGCTTTTTGCCTTGTCGGCTTCAGACCCTAAGCCTTTCTGAGAAGCGCCTTGTTGGGAATCTGACGCTTGGGGAATAGTTTCTCGCTGCACGTTATCTCTACGTGCAGACTCTGTATTTATGTTCGCCGTGGGATAAGCAATGGCGTTAAGGATTGGTGTAACGATATTCACCGTAACTGCTCCGCCTACGCAAGCACGTCTATGATGGTACCAAGCATCTCATCGGCAACACCTAGTACTTTGGCAGAGGCTTGAGCATTACGTTCGTTTACATTGAGCGCGATTAAGTCGTCAGTGAGACGCGTGGAGGTAGACGTTGAGTTCGATGACGTGTTTGTCGTGTCGGTATTGGTCGCAATAGGTTGAGCGGGTGCTACCGCATCCTCAGCAGTTCGCTGAGCAATATTTGATGCTGCCTGCGAAATTCCATCGCTGGCATTTTGTAAACCATATTGAGCCGCTGCAAATGCAGAGCCTGCACTTAAACCATCAATACTTGTCATACACTACCCCTAACCTCTCATGTGCAATTATTAACCAATTTCACACAAATGGAAAGACATGTATCACATCCTGTCATTAACTTATTGTAAGCAGGCGGTTTTTATTAGGCTGTCAAAGATAAGAAAAGCTCCAAACAATCGGCAAGCCGCGGTTTGAAGCTTCATGTCATCGCTCTATTAAGACGCCTTTTGCTGATAAATGCCAGCGGCAAAGCGAAATAAAATGTCAGCAGTTTGCTGAGGATGTGAAATAAACGGCGCATGTGACGCATGAGGCAGAACAACAGTATCGGCCTGCGGATGTAGCTCACATATACGATCTATTCCGCTGGTCGGCACTAAACTATCTAACCTGCCATACAATCGTAACGTGGGTGTAGTTATTCGCCCCACGTCTTGACGCATGTCTTCAGTAGACAATATGCGTAAACCTTTCTTAAGGGCTTCCTCGGCGGGATCTGGGAATTGGGTTACCTGTTCTCTGATCGCCTTAATATCCTGCTTTGCCGTTTCGCTGCCCATCGCTTGAATTGCCAAAAAACGTTCCAGTGTTTTCTGATAGTTTTTTTCAAGCTGAGTCTCGAACATTGACAGTAAATCGGCAGCAATACCCGGCCAACAAGGCCCTGCTATAAATCGAGGTGTTGAAGCAATCGTTACCAGTCCGGTAAGTTTTTCTGGTGCTAACAGCGCTAACTTTTGCGCAACCAGGCCACCTAATGACCAACCAACCAACACACACTGGTTTGGAAGCTGGTTCACAATGGCTTGAGCCAATGTTTCCACGTTATACGGTGACGGGACGAACTCTGCATTTTCCCCAAACCCAGGAAGATCTATGGTGGTGACGCGAAAATTATCGCTTAAATAAGGAATAAAGGATGTGAACGCTCCGCTGTTCATACCCCAACCATGAAGAAATACCACATCTACGCCTGTACCCTGAGTACGGGTGACAAGCTCGCCGTTTGTATGCAAACTTTCCATTTACACCTCCTTAGGCAGTCACGTGTTTTTGAGGCAACACGAAATAATGAAAACAGGTCGACGTTCGACAATTCAAGGAAGTTGATGGAATCAACACTATGAACCTTTCATGCTTGCTATGTTATCAGGCAAGTCCTACGCCAGTATGTCACTGGTGTGAAGATGACATATTTTTTTTCGATGCCACGTTGCACGGAAGTAACCTACTTCAATATGGCCCTGTGGCAGGCCACGTCAAGCATAGCCACTATGACGCGTTACGCGTTTTGGGACTTCATACGTGGCCAATGTCATCGCTGGTTCACCAGTTAAAGTTTACGCATTCCCTTACGGCAGGAAAAGTATTAAGTAACTGGTTTGTCCATAAAATGCGACAGTGCACTTTATCAGTGCCCAATGTGCTGCTTCCGGTGCCAATTAGTGCATGGCGACTTGCTACACGGCACTACAATCAGGCTACGCTTCTGTGTGAAAGCATAAGCAGTGAGCTGAATGTTCCAGTTAACCAGTCGTGGGCCAAACGACGGGGCTTTAGCGTGCAGCATCACTTATCCAAAATGGCGAGAGCCGAAAACGCAAGCCGTGTATTTAGTCTATCGACGCAGTGTATCGATGATGAGATAGCAATAGCGCAAGGCATTAAAGATGGCAGCAACTTCAGCGTTGCAATCGTCGATGACGTACTCACCACCGGCGTGACCGTGAATACATTGAGTAAAAGGCTCAAAAAACGCTACCCAAATTTACACATTCAGGTGTGGGTCGCGGCATTTACGCCACCGCCTAAAAGCAGTCTGTATCAGAAAGCCTAGTGAGCAGAAGCGGTGATACTGAAAAGCGCGGCATTCGCCGCGCCTTTCAAGCTGATTTAGCGAATAAAGTGAGACTGGTAGATTGCATTGGCCAGCATCTTGTTCGTGCCATACCAGTACCCTCTAAACTGCGTATTGTCGGTAAAGCCAATGATAACGCCGCGCCCCATTTTTTGAGTCGTCACAGCAGTTGATTCAGCCATTAGCGCAACCATTCTTTTGTCACTAAACCCAGCCATGAGAGGCTCATCAGTATAGCGCGCAGGCGTTATAAAGGGTGAACTACTGGCCTCCACTATCATATTATTGGTTTTAAACATGGGCAGTGTGTCGTCATCATAGCCGTAGAACAATGGATGAGTATTGTCGATATTGGCTTCAAACACAGCGCCAGCCACCAACTTTCTGGCGTATAACGATGCGCCATCTTTATAGCTGAGTTCGCTTTCATCGAACGCGTTATCAATACTCTCTCGACTAACAATTTCTACGTCTAACCATTTATGTTGAGCGAAATAACGCAACGCGGATTTCTGCCCCACGATCACGCCACCGGCTTTCACCCACTGCTCAATTTGAGTTCTTTCACTTTCGGTAAAGCGATATCCACCGCTAGGGAATAAAAGGTGCGTATAAGTAACGCTCGGATCATTAAGCGCGCTTGTCAGATGTTGTTGCTCAACAATACTGGCAGCCAGCCCCACTTTTGTGTCGAAATAGTGCCATATTTCACCTGCTTCGTATTCACTGGTGCCTTCGCCGCCCACTATTAACACCTGTGGCAAGGTAACAGGTGCCATGCTCCGGCTACCCAAATCGTGCCCAGTGGGTGTTAACCCACTGCGCAAACTAAACACAGGCACCTGAAGTTGCTGTTGCGCTTCACGCAAAATAGCCGCCAGGTTTTCTGGCTGACCCAAACCTTTAGGCACAATAATACTGCCAGGCTGAAGCTCAACGTTTTTCCCGTCATATTTAATAGCAGAGAACGCTTCTTCACTGCTGCGTACCTTCACGCCTGCTTCCAATAGCGTTTGCAGCATGGCTGGCGCATAGTACTGCTGCCATGAAAACGCATACGCGTATGCATCTGGATGGATATCGTTAAGTGTTGGTTGTGCAAGTGCGGTGCTGTCGCTAAGTTTTAGGCTTCGCGCATCGCCCCTATCTAGAGGCGCGTAATCCAAATTGAAAGCCAAAGCCAAATTCCACGTTGATACATCGTAAAACGTGTTGTTCTCAAACGAGGTTTGGGTAGAGAAAATTGACTTTACTAAACGGTATTGAGGCTGGTTTGAAGGAATATAAATCGCGCTACCTGCACCATAGCGAACTTTGCTTACCTCAACATCTTTCGTTAACACCTCGTAATTAATATGATGCTGTTCAAGCAATGCAACAAATGCGTTAAAGCGAGCTGTGTCATTCGATGCACTAACAACAAAACCTACCTGCTCATCCTTTTCAGCCAGTGACTGTGTGCTCTTAACAAAACCCGATTGATAATCGAGAATAGCAGCCTTATTTGCCAATGCGCCTCTAAAAGTGCTTAAAGACGTAGTAATTTGATTTGCTATGGTGTCTTTGAAGGCAAGCTTGCCATTAATAGAGTCCTGAATGTGGCCCCGTGAGCTTGCTTGCTCAAAAAGAATACCCACACTGCCGTGTAAATCTGGGTAGGTCGAGCCTTTGCCTGCGTAGAAATCGTCAAACGCTTCTTGGGTAAAATAGAGCTCCCCTTGCTCATCAAACGCGGCAGCATGATACTGGGCAAGCGCTTCAGTTAGCGTTACGTTCTCATCAGGCGTCAGTGGATTTTTACGCGAGCGCACACCAGGCTGGAAAAAATAGGTGCTGTCTGTCCCCATCTCATGAAAATCGGTGAGGATATGTGGGCGCCATTTATGAAACTGTTTAATTCGCGCCTGCGACTCTGGGTGCGCCAGCAATAGCCAGTCGCGGTTTAAATCAAACCAGTAATGATTTGTTCTACCTGACGGCCACCCCTCATCGTGTTCACGATGTCGACTGTCAGAAACCAGCTGCTTGCCCTTGTGCATATTTGCCCACTGAGCAAATCGAGAAAGCCCGTCGGGGTTGAAAGACGGATCAAACAGCACAATATTGTTATTCAACAAGGCATCAATTTCTTTACCTTCAGCCGCGGCCAAATAATAAGCCAACGCAAGTGAAGCATTGGTTCCGGAAGGCTCGTTACCGTGAATACTGTAGCCCATGTAGAAAATAAGGGGAGCATCGCTACCTACTTTCTTGCCGCTTTCCATTGCATCAATGTGTTGCTGCCTCATCGCCTCAATATTGTTTCTATTTGAGGGCGCTGTGATTGTCAGTAACAGAAGTGGGCGGTTTTCGTGAGTACGGCCGGTTTCTTCAATGGTGATACGGTCAGACTTCTCGGCAAGTAGTTTCATATAATTGACGACTTGGTCGTGACGCACATGCCACTCGCCAATGTTGGCGCCTAGTATCGATTCAGGCGTGGGAATAGCTGGGTTGTAGGATACCGTGTCAGGTAAGTATGCTGTCACCGGCTGCCCGCCTACATCAGGTGCAATAGTAACAGTTGAAGCAGAGGCGGGTTGTGCTAATGATTTCTGACTGGCTGTTGCCCCAAAGGCGATGGTACCAAGGGCTAATAATGAAACGAGTGAGAATGGATTCTTTTTGGCGGTGTAATGCAATTTCGCGAACATAGCGCTTCCCGTCTTGTTGTTATGGTTGAGAATAGTGTCGATGTGCACGCCTCTCAACAAATTCGATTCACTGGAATAATTTATTTAATTAATACCTGACTGTTTTACTCAGGTAAATTTGATACAATAATCCAAATTTCAAAATATGTAGGACTTGCTGATGATAACTATATCAGAAGAAGCCCAGGCTCACTTCGTAAAACTGTTGAGTAAACAAGAGTCTGGCACGAATATTCGTGTATTCGTCGTAAATCCGGGCACTTCGTCGGCTGAGTGTGGCGTGTCCTATTGCCCACCAGACGCGGTTGAAGAAACAGATACCCGTTTGCCATTTAATGGTTTCGATGCGGTCGTAGATGAAGAAAGCGCGCCTTATTTAGAGGAAGCGGAAATTGACTACGTTACCGATCAAATGGGCTCACAGTTAACCTTAAAAGCACCTAATGCAAAAGCGCGTAAAGTGTCTGACGACGCACCATTAATTGAGCGAATTAACTATATGATTGAGTCGGAAATCAATCCTCAGTTAGCGAGCCATGGTGGCAATGTTGTATTGACAGAACTGACTGACGATGGCTATGCCATACTTCAGTTCGGCGGCGGCTGCAATGGTTGCTCAATGGTAGACGTAACGCTTAAAGAAGGTATTGAGAAGCAAATGGTCGAGCAATTCGCTGGCGAGCTTAAGGGCGTGCGCGATGCGACTGAGCACCAAGCGGGTGAGCACTCTTACTACTAAGCGTAATATTGCACTTGCTTAAGTGCATATCTCGATAACTATCTCATGCTAAAGCAAGACATTCACAAAAGCTGGCAACGATTCAAAATAGGTCTATCTATTTTCGTTGTCGGCGTCTTGCTGTTGTTTACCTTAAGTGAACTTCATATCACGCTGCATTACCTGAGCCTTCTTATATTATTTGTCGGTTTCGCTATCGCCATGTTGGGTTACTGGGGAATTTTTATTCAGCGCTTTTCTTTTATGAAAAACAAAAAGCCGCCGCCTAAATTCTGATTACTTCCGGCTCTACGCCATATCTTCTTGCCCTATTCTTTATGTAAGCCAGTCGCTTGCACTCAGTTTTACCCATACGCCATACTCTACATTACGCAGCTGTCTCCCGTTCATTTATGTTCGCCTAGCGCTCGTCTCAGGTTATAGGTAGATTAGAGGTTGCGCAAAGTGCCTAACAAAATAAAAGGGAGCTGTGGTGAATACAACAAAGAAGCTGGGCCTGCTTGGCGGAATGAGTTGGGAATCAACGGTCAGTTACTATCAAGCCATAAACCGTGGTGTAAATGCTCGACTTGGCGGCCTTCATAGCGCACCGCTGATAATAAGCAGCGTTGACTTTGCCCACATAGAGCAGCTTCAGCATAAAGGAGAATGGGATAAAACCGCCGATATACTGATCCGCGAGGCGAAGCACTTAGAAACTGCGGGGGCAAAAGCCATATTAATTTGTACCAATACCATGCACAAAGTAGCAGCTGACATAGAGCAGAAGATCACTATTCCACTTATTCACATTGCCGACGCTACGGGGTGCGTGTTGCAACAAGATAGGGTTAAGAAAGTTGGGCTACTGGGCACCCGCTTCACCATGGAACAAACCTTTTATACATCCCGCCTTAAAGAGATTTTTGGCATTGAGGTTGTTACTCCAAATGCCCAACAACGAGACACGGTTCATAACATTATTTATGAACAATTATGCAAGGGCGTGATTTGTGTTGAATCCCGTAACGCGTATATTGACATTATAAATGAACTGGCGGCCGAGGGTGCTGAAGGCATCATTTTAGGCTGCACAGAAATTGCCTTATTAGTTCAACAACATCACACCAAAGTTAAGTTATACGATACTACCGCTATTCATGCTTCAGCTGCGGTAGATTTTGCATTAGCTCCCTAAAGCGTTAGCAAAGGGTAAGTAGCGAAACACACATAACCTAACTTTGATAAAAGGGAATTGGCCCTACTATTTTCAGAGGACACAGCTATGTTTAGCCACGTAATGATTGGTGCGAACGACCTTGAAGCATCAAAAAAATTCTACGATGCTATTTTAGGAGTATTGGGATACGAACCAGGCGTTTTTGATGAATACGGACGGGTTTTTTACTATACGCCGAAAGGTATTTTAGCGCTAACAAAGCCGATTAACGGAGAGGCTGCCACACACGGTAATGGCACCACACTCGGCCTTGCCGCTCGAACACCAGACATCGTTGATGAATGGCATAAAGTAGGAAGCGAGAATGGGGGCGTGCCATGCGAGGACCCACCGGGTATTCGAGGCAATGGGGAACGCCAGCTGTATCTTGCTTATCTGCGAGACCCAGCAGGCAACAAGCTCTGTGCCACGCACATCGTAAGAAAATAGCTCAAGTGCTGCCTGCTTAAATGATCACGCTCTTTTTGCAGGCTATTCACTTTTAGCTGTCTATTTGGCCCAAAGCCCTTTGAATAATAGCACTTTGAGTAATAGCGTTTTGGGTAATGCCTAGTTATGTCTACATATAAGCCCTAACCAAACGAAACTACATAGGTGTTACTGTCTGGCCGCTCAATATCCTAAACGGGTTTCGCCTTTTCTCTTCTTTGCACTATACATTGTTGCTAGATGAATTAACCTTGAACCAGTAAAAGCGCAGCTAACAGAGGGAATATGACACCTGAAGAAACTGGCAAGGCCTACGACACCATTACACACCTTTGGACTCGTCCTGAATTTAATCAGAAAAATGGGTTAACCGCCTACCAAAAAGCATTGTCATTTTTAGCGGACACCCCATCACAAGAGCCTGATACGGTGCCCAGCGAAGCGCTTGATAAGGGAGAAGCGCATGATAAGAGTGAAGCGCTTGATAAGGGAGAAGCGAGCAATAAAGACAAACCAAAGAAACGAGGTTACGCACTAGACATAGGTTGCGGATGCACCAATCGTTTTGTCCCGGTTATCGAAAGCGCAGGGCTAGCTTACGAAGGCATTGATGTTTCCAAAGATATGCTGGCCATTGCGACGTCCCAATTACCCGCTCATACCTTCTATTGCGCCGACGTGTGTACATTCACTATCCCCAAGCACTATTCGTTTATTAGCGCTTGGGATAGCTTTTGGCATATTCCCCTAACGCAGCAAGAGCCTTTGCTTAAGAAGCTAGTGGATCACTTAGACGATGACGGTGTGTTGCTTTTTAGCTGTGGAGGTACAGATGAAAGCGGCCAACACACAAACGAAGTGATGGGCCCAGAAGTCTACTACGCCTCGCTGGGGCTACATAGATACATAGAAATATTGATAGAAGCAGGCGGGTTTGTTCGTCACGTTGAATTCGATCAGCACCCTGAACTACACACTATTATCATTGTGCAAAAAAGAACCGCGCAAAAACACATTAGCAAGAATAATACTGAATGATGCCTAGAAAAACTGAGAGAGGCAGCGTGCTCAGCACGCCTTCCCTAAGTAAGGTCAGCGAAGCGTTATAAAACACTAGCTTTGCGGTGTCGCTAGCTCACCGCGTTTATCTAATCGATAAAAGCTCCAGGCCAATGTCATACCGCGAGCGAGTAAAAAGGCAAGGAGAGCATACCAAAGGCTGACGTTACCCTGATCTTGCGTGAGATACCAAACGGGGAAATACACCCCTAACGCACTTATTATCATGGTATTTCTCATTGCGCTGGCTCGGGTAAGACCAACAAATACGCCATCGTACAAAAAACACCAATGCGCTAATAGAGGAAGTAATACCATTAAACCAAGATAAGGTAGCGCAGCTTTTACAATGTCACTATGTTCGGTAAGCAGCGCGATAATGGCCTCACCGCCAGCGAAAAATATCAAGCTATAAACAAGGGCAAAAATACTCGACCAGACTAACCCTTGGTAGGTGCGTCGTTTCACTTCGCTGCTGTCTGACGCCCCCTTGGCTTCACCCACCAGCGCTTCCACCCCATAGGCTATGCCATCAAGTCCCAATGCAATAAGAACAAAGAACTGCATGAGTATGGCATTGACGGCCGCCGACGTTTCCCCGTAACGTGCACCTTGAATGGTGAGAAACGCTAAGCAGCCCTGTAATGCTAAGTTACGTAATAGCATGTCACCGTTAAGCTTCATCAGTACCTTCCGAGCTGCACGGTTAAACCACGATGCACTCACCGCGACACCGCCAACGCGCTTAAACGCCACCGCTAGCGCCATTATAGCCATGGTATACTCAGCGATAACACTGGCCAGCGCCACGCCAGCTACAGACAAACCAAGCTCGAACACAAACACTACATCGAGTCCCGCATTCAATAAATTTCCCACAATTTGAATAGCCATGACGCTGCGCGTTTTTTGCTGCCCTACTAACCATCCAACTAATGCCAGATTAAGCATGGCAGCTGGTGCGCCCCATACCCGCGTCGAAAAATAGTCTTGAAGATGCAGGGCAACTTCACTGTTTGGCTGAGTTAAAGCTAAACCTATAGACAAGATAGGAGATTGAAGAGCAAGTACCACAGCCCCCAGCACTAGAGCAACCGCCACCGTTTGCCACAGCACTTTTGCTGACTCTAATGTATTGTTCGGTGAGCCTTTAGCTTGTGCACTCAAGCCTGTTGATGACATGCGAAGAAACCCGCACACCCAGTATATTTGCGTTAAGATAAGTGCGCCCACCGAAGCCCCTGCAAGCATGGCTGGTAAAGACATGTGTCCCAAAACCGCGGTATCCACCAAACCTAATAGAGGCGTAGTAATATTCGCTAAGATCATGGGAAGCGCTAACGCCAACAGACGGGAATGGTCGTCAAAAAAGGAGCGCTGAGTTAGTTGGGCAGGGGACATAAATGATCTCAGTAGGGGTTAATTTCGCTATATACTATCAACCTATGCAGCGGCATAAGTGAAATGCGTACCAGCTTGACCATGTATAAGATTGGCCAAGTCGCATTATTTGGAGTTTACCATGCTATTGAATTTGATTAGGCACTCAGTGGATGATGATATGAAAACCAACAATGTAATTCAAAATAGAACGACGAGTCGTACGCGTTTGAAGATCTTATCTTCAATGCTTGCGGGAATTTTCAATGTTTTGTTGGTCTCACCTAGCATTGCTTCAAGCTCAGATGCAAACCCTGTTGCTGATGCGACTTCCACTACAAAGGAACAAAGTGGTAGTAACATCGACTCTAGTCTTAGCACCACGCCTAACGCCGCCATTTTGCTTTATCACCATGTGTCGTCTTCAACACCAGCCAGTACCAGTATTTCGCCTGAAGCCTTTAAATCGCATATGGAATATTTGGACGCACACCACACTGTTGTTTCGCTTCAGGACGTTGTTTCTGCGATACAACACAACACTACACTGCCAGAAAATGCGGTTGCGATTACGTTTGACGATGGCTACGCAAACATTTTAGACAATGCTCACCCAATACTGGCTGACCTAGGTTTTCCCTATACCGTGTTTATCAACCCAGATGAAATTGGCGTAGGTCCTAAGCAGCTAACATGGGAGCAAGTTATTGCTATGCATAACGATGGCGTTGTTTTTGCCAACCACACGCTAGACCACCTTCATATGCTAAACGGTGAGCAAGCAATGGGCGAGCGCGCATGGCTGGAGAAAGTTTGGCAGAACGTAGAAAGTGCTGAAAAGAAGATTGAAGATAAACTGGATATTAGCCTTAAATATTTAGCGTACCCGTTTGGTGAATACAACACGGCGCTCGCTAATAAGCTCAAAACTGAAGGTTACATAGGATTCGGGCAGCATTCCGGGGCTGTGGGCCCATCTAGCGACATGCAGGCACTACCGCGCTTCCCCGCGGCCGGTTCTTACGCCAATTTGGCAACGCTAAAGACCAAGCTTAATAGTCTTGCCATGCCAGTGACGCAAAGTTCACATAAAGACCCTCGTATGACAGCGCGAAACCTGTCATCGCCCATTAGTTTAACGATAGACAGTGACGATGTTCGCCTTACACAAGTAAATTGTTTTTTCGGCGGCGACCCTATAGAGACTAGCCTAGAAGAAAATGTGCTTACGTTTACCCTTGATGAAACCCTTCCAGTAGGACGTTCACGTGTGAATTGTACAGCACCGTCTAATGCGCAATCAGGGCGTTATTATTGGTACTCTACGCCCTTCTTTGTGGCAGATGAGAACGGCAATTACCCAGACTAGGGCATGTAGTTAAGGCACATCCAAGCTTGAGCGCGAGCGCATATCGATTGGGCTCGCGCTTATATAAGAAAACGTTTACCTATACAGGTTTAGAAAATCGAATAAAACCTTTATTTATCGACTCTTCCACAAAACTATGGCGCTGATAGAAACGAATGGCTGGCACGTTCGACACTTCAACATCTAGTACCACTTTACGTTTGTTCAGTTTTTCTGCTCGCGCTTGCATAGCATCTACCAGTATCGTTCCCACGCCCGTTCGACGGGCACTTTCTTCAACAGAGAGATGGCCTATCATGAGTTCGGTATTAGTAGGCGGCGTAAGATTGATGGCCACGGTCTGATTGCGCATGAGCACTGTCATAGCCTCATCGAGGGTAAAGTACGATGTGATGCTATCAAGTGTCGCCCTATCAAATGTTGCACCTAGTTTGCTGTGCCAAGAGGTCACAACGCCGAGTACTTCGTCACCGCTACACGCCACCCAATGATTCTTAAAGCCATATTGCCCGCCACCGAGTTCCCATGCGTGAGACAGGTAGCCCTCAGCTGTTTTATTTTTATTTTGTCCAAAAATAGACGTTAACAAAGACTGCGCCGCATTCAATATAAGCGGCGTAGTTTGCGCAGCATCAGATGCCACACCTTGCCTTATTTTGATTTCCATATTACTGCTTCGAGATTATTATTGGCATATCAGCCAATATTTGCTGGGAATCACTTATCGATAGCTTTCCTGGCTCTCTTTTTGGTTTGAATCTTCCTATCACCCTAGCTTCAGGGTCGACAAGTACGACAGATGCACTGTGATCAACTAAATAGTTGGGGTTATCCGTACTTTCAGCAATGGCATACATCATTCCTAAATTACGTACAAACGGGAATAGCGCCTTGTGCTCTCCAGTAACGGCAATGAACTCCTCATTAAAATAGCTCACATACTCTGAAAGTCTTTCAATTGAATCGCGATTTGGATCAACGGATACAAAAACAATTCGAATAGGTTCGACACTATTTAATGCTTTTAGTTCAGGATATATACCGTTCAATTCAGCCATGGTAGTTGGGCAAATATCGGGGCAGAAGGTATAGCCCACAAATACTAAGCTCCACTGCCCTTCAAGCGACGAATTATCAAACACATCACCTTCATGAGATGTAAGTGAAAACGGTGATAATGCTCTCGGCTCTGGGTAAGTCTGAAAGTATTCAGGCTGACTTTCAACATTTGGGGGCGCGATATACAGCGCCCCTACGATGCCTGCACATAGCGCTAAAAATGCAACAAGGCCGACAGTAGTTCGTTGATTCATAAACTCAGTGGTATGTAGTGATCTAAGAGTAATACGACAAACAATACCATGAGATGAATAATTGAAAACCTAAAAGTTTTCATTGCAGTTTGTGGCTCTGCATCGAATTTTAACTTTAATGCATAGTATAAAAACCCAATGTTAAGCACACTTGAGCCAATCAAATAAATGAGATCGCTCATGCCTGTAAGGTAGGGCAGCAAACATACAAGCCCTAACAATACTGTATACAGCAACACTGACGTTTTCGTAAATGACACACCGTGGGTTACCGGCAGCATGGGCACCTTCGCTTTGGCGTAATCTTTTTCTCTATGAATAGCGAGCGCCCAAAAATGCGGCGGCGTCCAGGTAAAGATAATCAGCACTAAAAGCAGGGCATGGGCATGTATTTCCCCTGTAACCGCGGTCCAACCTAGAAGCGGTGGAGCAGCCCCTGCTAAACCGCCAATCACGATGTTTTGCGGTGTCGCTCGCTTTAAATACATCGTATAGATAAACGCGTAGCCTACTAAACTTGCTAAGGTTAACCACGCGGTTAGCATATTCACAAAAAGAGCTAACACTACAAATCCAACCACACCTAAAACGCCTGCAAACCACAGCGCGTTGTTTATGCTAACCTTGCCTTTTGCGACGGGGCGATTAAATGTACGCGCCATCACACTATCTATCTTATGGTCGACAACGTGATTAATAGCCGCAGCAGACGCAGACAACATACCAATACCCAATAAGCCACAGATAAGTACGGTTGCGTTTACCCACGAAGGCGTAGCTAAACACATTCCTACTAACGCGGTTAACAGCAACAACATGACGACATTAGGCTTAGTCATTTCATAGTAATCTCGCCACGTGACTACATTGTGCTGACGTGAAGTACGCGCATGTAAAGAGACCGATTTAGCCATGGAAACCTCCTGGAGCTTTAGGGAGAATATGAGAAGACGTTGACGCGTTTAAAGGGTCGTGCAAAGGCGCTTCGTGGATGCTAAATGCACCTGCCCCCTGCAGTGATTTCGAACCTGAGAATGAGCCTGTATTACGTTTTTCTGTACCGAAAACATTATCGTTTTCTAGTGCCAAAAATACGGTAAAAATGAGGTTGAGTAGGGAGAGAAGTAACACGGCTGCGACCGCGTTATGCATTACAGCGACAGCCAGTGGCAGCATAAAGATAATGTTGCTAAGTCCTAATGCCACTTGCGTGCACAATGCTACCAACATAAACGCACCCACATTTTTTTGTTTACTTGTGGTGTAGCGGCTTACCAACACACTTATACCTAGTGCTAGCAAGTATAAAAACGTGATGACCGCGCCGAACCTATGCACTATGTGCATGGTAACTCGTTCGCCGTAATCATGAGCACCAAACTCATAGTTGTCTGCATCAGGCACACTGAATGCACCTGCCAAATCAATTCTTTCCTGCCAACCGCTTTCACAGACCGGCATTTCCGTACAGGCCAACGCAGCATAATTGGCAGAAGTCCATCCACCAAGAGCAATCTGGGTAACAAGCACACAAAGCCCAATAAAGGCGAAAAGTTTAAGGTTTCGCTGAAAGACCTTGGCTTGAGGTAAGTCGGTAATGCCTTGTTCATGCATAGCGGACGCGATGGGCGCTTGTTTAATTTTCGATGCATCGCCTGCGGTGTTGCGCAAACGGAGGTAAAGAATAAACAGGCAAGAGAGCACAGAGAAGCCCCCCAGCAAATGCCCCATAACTACGACGGGAAGGAGATTGAGCGTCACGGTCCACATACCAAGTGCTGCCTGGAAGATAATAAGCCCTAGCAGTAACAGAGGTAATTTAACGGGCGTGCCTTTGTCGCGCTGCCGAATAGCAATAATGGCAATAGCCAGAACACACAGCCCCAGCGTTCCTGCAAAATAGCGGTGAATCATTTCATTCCACGCCTTAAACGCCTCAACTGGACGTTCGGGAAAAGCGGCGTTGGCTTGTGCCACTTTTTCCTCACTCAAAGGCACGGTTAGGTTACCGTAGCATCCAGGCCAGTCGGGACATCCTAGCCCAGCGTCGGTCAAACGCGTATACGCACCGAGAATAATAACGACTGCCGCCAGAAAAATACTGAATAGGGTTAATTTTTTCATGGCCATTATCCTATACGCGATAATTTAAGAAGCTTTCTCATATCTGCCAGCATGTTGCGGCTTTCCATCACGGCGTCTTTTCTATCGTCTTTAATGTCGTAAAAGAGCATGGCGTTATTTTGCGTATCAACAATATAAACACTGCTAGAGGCAAGCGCCGTTGGTGTAGTAACGGGTAAGGTTTCGACAAAAGGGTAGTCTTCTAGCGCGGCTATCGCAGTTTGGTCGCTTGAAGCGGTAGTAACGACCACTGCTTGGGCACGGTCCGATTCTTTACCTAGCGCAAGCCACACTTGGTTAATGCTAAAAAGTGCGTTCTCGCACACTGCGTCACATTTACTTGGCATCACATACAACAAACGCCATTTAGGTTCCGCGTTTTCTAAAAGCGCACTCATGTCGATGGTCGGCGCGAGCAGCTGACCTTTATTTGTCGCGCCTTTAGTAAACCATTCGTTATCAAGTGCGAGCTTTGCCAGAACAACAGGTAAAACAAACACGGCTACCATAATAATTAATGTTTTTTTCGAAGCAGCATTACTCATAACTACGTCCTTTCTTACTAATTGCAAAGCCGCCAATGGCTGCAGCGGCAATGGCTAAACCAAACCATTGAACTGCATAGCCAAGGTGCTTTTCAGGAGACATTACGACGGCCTGATGTTCACGAATAAACGCGGGGTCAGGCGTGGTAAGGTGAAGAATAAAGGGTAAAAGTTTGCGCTCTAAGGCGTTGCTTAGTGCAGGGAATTCTATGTGTTGTACCAGCGCGGGGCTTTGCGACAAAGCCATGTTGGTTTCTTTCACTAAGGGGTTGTTACCCGGCACGCTAAGCACGCCGATTAATTCGCGCGTTTGGCTTGTAAAACTTATTTCCGGTAGCGTGCGCGTTAAGTCTGGCGCAGGCACCCAGCCAAAGTTAACCAAGAGCCACCCGACATTGGTATTTACCGGTACGATGACATCGAAACCCACCCGCTGATTGTGAATCTGATTATCTAATAGCAACACATGGTTAGCGTCTATTGCGCCGCTGAACGATACGGTAATATCCCGAGGATCATCATGAGACAACGCCTCTTCTAAACTCAAGGTTCCATTACTTTGCTTTTGCGCTATGCTAGCTAAACGTTGTTGCTTTTGGACCATGCGATCAAGTTGCCAGTACCCTAAACCGCACATAATCGCCACACTAAAGCCCGTGAGTAACCAAGGAATAACGTGGCGAGTGCGAGAAAACATGATTATTTCGCACCATGCAAAATTAGAATAAAAACAGAGGTGAATATGTTGATAAAAATAGTCCTTGTTGCGTTGGTGCTGTACATGATTGTGAATTTGTTCATGGCGATGCGAATCATGATGAAAAATGACACGTCTAAGGGCCCTATGAGTAAGTACATTGGTCGACGCGTGCTCACTTCTGCCGTCATTGTTATTATTATTCTTATCGCTATTGGTACCGGTTTAATTACCCCAAACCCAAGGCCTTACTGAGTTTGGGGATTCCTTTTAAAGTACGTAAACAAAGATGTAGAGCATGACCCACACTACATCTACAAAGTGCCAGTACCAGCTCCCCGCCTGAAACGCGAAGTGGTTTTCAGGCGTGAAATGCCCTTTCAAGACCCTAAAAAACAGTACAATTAGAATGATGGTGCCAAGGGTCACATGCATGCCGTGAAACCCTGTGAGCATAAAGAAGGTGTTGCCGTAAATGCCTGACTGAAGCGTAAGCCCCAAGTCGCGATACGCATGTATGTACTCTTCTACCTGTAGGAACAAGAACCCACATCCAAGTAAGATAGTGATACCCAGCATTAGGGTTAGCTGTTTGCGTTTGTTTTGCTCTAGTCCCACATGAGCGAAGTGCAGTGTAATAGATGAGATAAGCAAGATAACCGTGTTGATTGTGGGCAACCCCGCAGCACTCATTTCCTGTGTGGTAGTGCCGCCTGGCGTTGACACCAGCGGCCACATGGCCTCAAAGGTCGGCCATAAGACCTCATTGGTCATAGCGTTATTCGATGCGCCGCCCAGCCACGGAACGGAAATAAATCTCGCGTAGTAGAGGGCGCCGAAAAACGCAGCGAAAAACATCACCTCTGAAAAGATAAACCAGCTCATACCTTGTCGATATGAACGCCCCAGCTGATCGCTGTAAAGCCCTGCCATAGATTCATCTATTTGATTTTTAAACCAACCTACAAGCATAACGAGCAATACTGCTATCCCCGCTAAAAGGATATGACCGCCATAGCCTGTTTCACCTTTGGTTGCTTGCACCACATAATTGCCCGCACCTACGGCGATAAGAAATAGAGCAACGGCCCCTACGATGGGCCATGGACTTTGTGCGGGTACATAATATTTTTGGTATTCGTGATTCTGTACTTCGGGTTGCATTTTCTTCTCCTTACCCCTTCGGCCTATTCGCCATTTGATGGTGTTGAAGCCATAAAGGGATTCGGTGTTGTCGTTAGGTCACTGGCTCGCGCTGTGACGTCATAGAGTGTGTACTGCAAGGTAAAAAACGTAATTTCTTCAGGTAGCTGAGGGTCTACATAAAACTGCATGGGCATATAGGCTTCACTACCCGCATCTAATGGCTGCTGATTGAAGCAGAAGCATTCAGTCTTGTTCAGGTACAGTGCTGCCGTTCCGGGGGATACAGAGGGAATGGCCTGAGCTACGATATTGCTTGATGCAGGGTTTCTCACATAAAACGATACCGTATTAAGTTCGCCAGGGTGCACTTTCACGCGCTTGGTTTCAGCACGAAACTCCCAGGGCATACCGGTATTTGTGCGAGTAATAAACTCGACGGTCACTTCTCGCGACTCATCAATCTCAACCGATTGATAAACCGCAGCCGTGCCTTCGGTTTTTCCGTTAATTCCCGTAACGTCGCAAAATACGTCGTACAAGGGAACAAGGGCAAAGCCGAAGCCAAACATGCCAATGACAATAGCAACAAGTTTAATAACCATCTTGTTGTTTGCGCTTTGCTGTGACATCACGTGACCTCCGGGTAAATCCATAGATGAAGGTTGGTAAACGCTTGTTTAGTCGTTTATCTCCCTCACCACCTGCAATGTGTGAATGTCATTCCCATCGGCTTTTGCCGGTTGAAAGGAATGACCTATTCACAACTCCACCTACCGTTACTTAACGACAGGTGGCGTTTCAAACGTGTGATAAGGAGCGGGTGATGGAATTTCCCATTCCAATCCTTCTGCGCCGTCCCAAACTTGCGCTGATACCGGCTCACCTTGCTTTTTGCATGCCTTGATAAGCAGGGCAAGAAAGATGAGCTGAGATAAACCGAATGCAAAACCACCCAGGCTTATCCATTTATTAAAATCAGCGAACTGCAATGCATAGTCAGGAATACGGCGTGGCATACCAGCCAAACCCACAAAGTGCATAGGGAAGAACAACACATTGACCGATACCAGTGAGCACCAGAAATGCCATTTAGCTAAAGCTGTGTCATACATTTTTCCCGTCCATTTAGGCAACCAGTAATACACCGCAGCCATGATGGAAAAGACCGCGCCAGTTACCAGTACATAGTGGAAATGGGCTACAACGAAGTAAGTGTCGTGATATTGGAAGTCCACGGGCGTGATCGCCAACATTAGCCCTGACAACCCACCAATGGTGAACAGCACAATAAAGGCAATAGCGAACATCATTGGCATTTCAAAGCTCAGTGAGCCGCGCCACATGGTCGCTACCCAGTTAAACACTTTTACGCCAGTAGGCACCGAGATAAGCATGGTGGCAAACATGAAAAACATTTCCATGTACACCGGCATGCCCGTGGTGAACATATGGTGAGCCCACACAACAAAAGAGAGCAGCGCAATCGACGCCGTGGCGTAAACCATAGACGCGTATCCAAACAGCTGCTTTCGAGAGAAGGTAGGAACAATTTGCGAGATAATGCCGAAAGCGGGCAAGATCATAATGTACACTTCAGGGTGCCCGAAGAACCAGAAAATATGCTGGAACATAACCGGGTCGCCGCCACCAGCAGCATCAAAAAAGCTCGTGCCAAAGAACTTATCAGTTAACACCATGGTAACCGCACCGGCGAGCACTGGCATTACCGCAATCAGCAAGAATGCCGTGATAAGCCACGTCCATACAAACAGCGGCATTTTCATCCAGGTCATGCCTGGCGCACGCATATTAAAGATGGTCACAATCACGTTAATCGCACCCATAATGGATGAAATACCCATGATGTGAACAGAGAACACAAACAACGCTGTCGAATCGCCACTGTAAGTCGTTGAAAGGGGCGCGTAGAAAGTCCATCCAAAAGCAGGGCCCCCGCCTTCCATAAAGAGCGAGCTCAATAGAATGAGAAAGGCACCTGGTAAAATCCAGAAGCTCCAGTTATTCATGCGCGGTAACGCCATGTCAGGGGCGCCGATCATCATGGGAATAAGCCAGTTTGCGAGCCCAGTAAAGGCTGGCATTACTGCACCAAATACCATGATAAGCCCGTGTACCGTAGTCATTTGGTTAAAGAAGTTTGGCTCTACAATTTGTAGACCGGGTTGGAATAGTTCAGCGCGGATCACCATGGCCATCGCACCACCAACTAAAAACATAATAAAGGCAAACCACAAATAAAGTGTGCCTATGTCTTTATGGTTAGTGGTAAACAACCAACGCGTTATCCCTTTAGGAATATGATCGTGGTGTTCATGGTCATCATGTAGGTGACCGTCATTTACTTGACCACTGTGAGGCGCAGAGGTATCTGGCGAAATAACTTCAGTTGCTTTGCTCATTGTCTGCTCCTAGTTTCCGTTTGCCACTGCGTTGACATCTTTGGCTTGAACCATATCGCCAGTTTTATTGCCCCAGGCATTTCGCTCGTAAGTGACTACGGCGGCAATTTCCTTAAGACTTAGCATTTTTCCAAACGCTTGCATGGCTGTTCCTGACTTTCCATGCAGCACGATGTCAATGTGACCTTGCTGATCTTCTAGTGCCATCTTGCTGCCTTTTAATGCCGGGAACACGCCAGGTAAACCTTCACCATTTGGCATATGGCAAGCAGCGCACGTTGCGTTGTATACTCGCTCGCCCTCTTTCATCAGTTCATCCATAGACATATTCATAGAAAGTAGACGCTGCTCTTCTTCTTTTGCTTTACGAGCAATCTCTTCTTGTTCGCCCATCCACTTTTCAAACTCGGCGGGTTCTTTAGCAATTACCACAACCGGCATATAGCCATGGTCTTTACCACAAAGCTCCGCGCACTGTCCGCGATAAATACCCGGCTCATTCACCTTGGCCCAAGACTCGTTAATAAAGCCGGGGTTGGCATCTTTTTTCACGGCAAAGTCAGGAACCCACCAAGAGTGGATAACGTCGTCAGAGGTAATAAGAAAGCGTACTTTTTTCCCAGTAGGAATAACCAAGGGACGGTCAACTTCCAGCAGGTAGTTATCTGTTTTCTGAAATTTGTTTTCTATTTGCTCGCGCTGAGTGGCGAGTAAAGAATAAAACTCTACATCGCTATCCATGTACTTGTAATGCCATTTCCATTGAGAGCCTGTTACTAACACCGTCATGTCAGGCTCAGACGTGTCTTCCATAGCAATTAGAGTATTCGCTGCGGGTACCGCCATGAAAATAAGAATAAGGAAAGGAATAACGGTCCAAGCAATTTCGACCTTCACGTTTTCGTGAAAATTAGCTGGCTTGGCGCCACGGGACTTTCTATGTAGATACATTGAGGCGAACATCACGCCAAAAACTACAACCGCGATACCTACACAAATGAAGAACATCAACATATGGAGGTCGTATACCTGCCCACTGATGTCGGTAGCACCGCGTCTCAAATTAAGCGAAGAGGCTTCTTCGCTTGCTTCTTGCGCAAAAAGCAAAGGGGAAAAAAGCAAAATTGGTATACTAGAACACCATTTTGCGAAAACGGTCGTTAGTTGTTTCACTCAGCACCTCCGTAATGGCGTGGTCAAAGACGCTGATTAATTTGCGCGATGCCCTACCAAATGGTTTGCGAACGATTGACCCATAACCTCAACTTGTAAAACAAATTTAGAGTCATTGTTATTATTTTGTTAATCTCTGTATAAGAATTGCGCAATAATGTCGTGCCGTCTAGTCTTTTCTATTAAAAATTTAACGAAGTGGTTAATTTTTAATCATTTACTAAAATGGTCGCGAGGGATTTCACGTGCAAAAAGAGAAAGCCATTGCTGTGGGATGCCCTTGGAATCAAACAGGCATTTTGAACACGGGGTTAAAGTAAATGCTCGACTAACTAGTTAAGAAATCAATAAGTAATCGATTACTCAATGTCGATTTCAAACAAAATTCAAAATAAAAAATGGAAAATACTTGAAGCATTCATAGAAAGAATAACGTGAGTAATGATAAAAATAAGCGCGCAGAAAACCAACAGGTTTGCTGGGCAGGATAAAACCTAAGTTGGCAGATTGAAGAAAAAAACAGGAACAAAAGACATAAAAAAAGCGGCTAACGCGCCGCTTTTATACAAACAAGCTAAAATACTACATCCAGTCAGCGTTTCTGATCACACCCACCGCAATACCTTCTATCGCAAAATGTTCAGTCGCCAAATCAACTTTTATTGGTGCAAACTCATCATTCTCAGCATGAAGCAATACTTCACGCCCGCGCTTCTCTAGACGCTTTACGGTGACGTCTTCATCTACACGCGCCACAACCACCTGACCGTTGTGTACATCAGTAGTGCGATGAACAGCGAGAAGATCACCGTCTAAAATACCAATGTCTTTCATGCTCATACCGTTAACGCGTAGCAAAAAGTCGGCATGGGGTTGAAACAGTGCAGGATCGACTTTGTAGTGCGATTCAACATGCTCTTGCGCCAAGATCGGCTCACCAGCTGCAACACGCCCAATTAACGGTAGGCCTTCTTCTTCTTGTGCGTCGTTATCAAGAGGGATATTGAGCTTAATGCCACGAGACGTACCAGGCAAAATTTCAATCACGCCTTTACGCGCCAATGCTTTCAAATGTTCCTCTGCTGCATTAGCAGAACGAAAGCCAAGCTGACGGGCTATTTCCGCACGAGTAGGCGGCATTCCCGTTTCTAACATGGTTGTTTTAATAAGTTCTAAAACTTCGGTTTGTCGAGCTGTGAGTGGGCGCATAAAAGACCTGTCTGTTCATACAGTTCCTGTAAGTATATACACCTAAAACTAAATAACAAGCACTTGCCGCGTCTTTTGCGATCTGCAAAAGCCTACGACAAGTGCTTTCCTCTTATTTTACGAGAAGAGCCATGTTCGGGTTACTAATTTGTAACTCCAGCTCCCCATCACTATTTTGACGTGTGCGCATGCCTTCAACATTATCGAGCCCAAGTCCAGGGCTTTGCCACACCACATTGCCTTTATTATCAACCTCAACCACGCGATATGCGATGCTGTCATAATAATTGTACGAATAGTCATTCTCGTTAGGCTGGTAGATAGCGATAATCGACTGATTAGACGACGTCGTTGGAACAGCCGCTATATACTGAGGGTAGAATGACGGTGCTATAGCGTCTTTGAGTTCTAATGTATCGCTCGCCACGTCATAAACGTTGATGGTGTTGTAGTTTCTATTTAAACACGCAAACTCAAGTTCGCTATCACTATCAAAATTTACCGTGAGCAATTGGTCACAATTGGTTTCCAATTCATTCAATCCAACAAATTCACCATCCTGCATTTTATAGAGCTTGAGCGAACTATAGCCCCCAACAGCAAAATAATGCACACCGTCTTTTTCAGAGGCAGCAAGCGCATTAATTGAAAAATCGTTAATGATTGAGTCGATAAGCACCTGATTCTCGATATCAAACGCTTTAAGTCGATTGTTCTCAATAATAACTGCATCGGCGTAACTGTCGTTATTTACGTCAATGGCTTCAATAAACGAAATTTCACTATTCTGATTATTGTTCAGTGTCCACTGAATAGCGTTATCTGTAAGTCTCACGACATTAAACGACGAACTATAATCCAGTGCCCCTATTAGTAACTCACCCACACCGTCATTGTTGTAGTCTGTAACGACCGGTTTGCTATAGTTATAGACATCTTCGCCAACCTCAGCACTTATCGCAAAGTTATCCTCTTTATCTACCGATAAAATCTGAATAGATGATTCGTAACTACTTGTATCGCTAACAAAGACGGCTCTTTCATCATTATCGCCATAAGGTGCCCAACCCGCGGCATGATATCTACTCGCGCGCGGCGCACCTTTTATATCTGACAAGGCATATTCACCGTTGGCATCTTGTTGCGCTACTAAAATTTGATTCTCACCAGTCCAAATAATGTCGTCCACATTGTCATTGTCTAAATCGTCAATGAGAAGTGACATGCCACTGTAAGTGTTGTGGTTAAGAGCCCACTGCTCAGAGATTTGTCCCGCTTCTAATGCAAAACCTCTAACTTGTCCCCACTGACACTCGGAGACAACCACTATTCCTTCTGTAGCTGGGCTTTCTTTACTATAGGCGATATCACAAATGTCACCATGTTCCGCCGTCGCCAAACTGCTTTTCGATACTGCTGAGTAGATTGAGATATCATTCCAACTATCGGCACCGATGATTTCATCTACACCATCGTTATTCATATCACCCAGCACAACAAATGCGTCGCTGAACCCGCCACCGTATAGCCATTGGTTGGCACCGCTTTCGATATCAAACACATAACCATTGTTCGTTACCATTTCTATCGATGCGTCATCATCTACGTTACCAAAAGCAAGGTTATTGACACCGTCAATATCGTACTGTTGCAACTGCTCACCTGTGCGAACATCTACAATGGCAATAGAGGTCGCATTGTAATATTCGCTCCCATATAAATAAGCAACTTCATCAACTCCGTCACCATTGATGTCGTAAAATAAGCCAGAAATAATACTATCTTCAATAATAAACACCGCTTCTGCGTTACTTTCGCGGTCTTTTATTACAGACAACCCCTGTTGAGTAAGAAGGTAGATTTCATCATTATTGTCACCATCAACATCTTGGGTATGCACGCTTCTAATTTCGCCTTTAGTTGGCAGTTTATACGGATACACATAGGTATTTTTAAGCGTATTGCCTTCTAGCGAAAATGCGCCCACATTGCGAGCATTTACCGTGATAAGTTCACTTACACCATTGGCCGAAGCAATAGCAAAGCCATGATTATAAATTGGTGTCATCACAGTAGTACGAGCATAAGCTGGGGCCTTGTCCGCATAAGAAGTGATTTCGAGCGTTTGTTGGGATTCAGTTCCGTCTAAGCTAGCGAAACTAAACATATAAGTTTGAGCGTTGAAAAGTTGATTCGCAGGTACATTCCAGGTCATCAGACCTTCCGCATTTAATGAAGCACCGGGAGGCGCTGAAATAAGCTGTCCCGCGACGTCATCGTCAACTCTGTCTGGGTCACTCATCGATACGGTAAACTCTACGTATCCGCCCGCAGTTACTACTTCAGGCATATTCGATGCAGTGAGCGTCATAGGAGAATTGCCGATCTCAACGAAAGTAGGCTGGGATTCAACAACGTTAATACCGTCTGACACCACCATGGTAACTTTAACTTCATCACCGAAGACTGCGCTGTAAGGTGGGAGCGTGGTACCATTAACATCGTCAAGGACTATACCATTTACATACCAGCGAAACGAAATCACCAGCTCTGAGTCGGGAGTATCTGAATCATGATAGTAGCCAGGCTCAACGGTGATTTCATCTGTGGTATAGACAGTCTCATAGGCATAGTAATAAGGCTGATTCACTACAGGAGGTACGGATATCGCATCGATATCTGAAAGCGCAAGGCCAGTATGATTTCCGCTGGCAAACGCTGTTAAATTATTAAAGTATACACCTACATCGTAAATATCATCGCCGTTGTTATCTTCGCCATAGCGAACTGCGCCATCAATAACGTCAATTCCAGCCGTTTTATCTCCTTTTACGACCAGCGAGCCAGATGACGAATAGGGAAGGTCGCCCTGATCAGAAGAATATGCAAAGTCCAATTTGCCTTTAGACGCAATGTAGATTGAACCATTAAGTTCAGACACGAAGGTGTTGTTTGTCACCCCTTCTGCTGATGTGCCACTGACCTTGTAAGTTTCACCATTGTGCGTGACAGTAAGATACTGCCTCGTCTCTTCATAAAACGTACCTGTTTGTGGGCGGTAGCGAAAATCAACACTTAAGTAGCCTTTTAATGTTGTGCGCACGCCACCGTCTAGCATAGACAAAGTAGTGAAATAAGACGTTACTTCGGAGCTGTTTTCACCTGCGTCAGTAATAACTAGCGAAAATTGTCCGTCATACCGAGTGGAGTCGTAATATTGAATGCACTGATCATAGTCTACAGTAATCGTTCCTGTACCCGTGTCTTCATCAAGCTTACCTGAGTATGTTACTGATCCTGATTCATAGCACTCGGTCGTACCTTCAACGTTGCCGTTCTCATCTAGGAAGGTGTAGATATCATATTGATCTACATAGGGTGAGCCACTTGTATTGTCACCAAAGAGCGTGATGTAAACCTCTTGTACTGCGCTGATATCCACAGTAGAGACTTTCGTTTCTCCACTGTAGTTCGCATCAGCATAGGTGGTTGCCGCCGAGTTTAGTCGTGACTCTGAGTAATCTAAAGGATTTGATAAAATTTCTAGTGCTGTCGGCTCAGGTGGAGGTGGAGGTGGAGGGTTTGTAGGTGGAGAAGAATCAGAGCCACCTCCACCACCACACGCAGTTAGAGCTACAAGAGAAAAAAGGCCAGAAAAACCCAAGCGCGAAGTTTTCATACATCGTCCCTGATTTAAAAGGCATGTCGGCTTTTTAATTAAAAGCTCAAAACAAGCCTAATTATTAAGTTTAATAAAATATTCGTTTTTTATAACTTAACTTTATCAATCTAGCAACAGCACCTTGAGCGTATACGCTTATATTTAATGTAGGCGAAGCCACGTACTATTATTATTCATCCCATACGACTTGGTTTCTGCCCTGCTCCTTGGCTCTGTACAGCGCCTTGTCAGCAAGCGATAAGAGGACGCTGAAATCCGCCTCAAAGGTGTCTTTGACAAATGTTGCGCCGATGCTTATCGATAAATTCATCGTGTCTGTCTTGTAGGTCACCCTTCCTTCTTCAACAGCAATGCGCAGTGCTTCTAGCTGCCTATGGTTCTCTTCTTTCTTGTCACCTATCATGACTATTGCAAACTCTTCTCCTCCTAATCGAGCCACGACATTTGGCGCTTGATTATGTTTAGCTATTTTTCTCGCAACAGCAATAAGCGCCTGATCTCCAGCATCGTGACCGTAGGTATCGTTTACTTTTTTGAAGTGATCAATATCGACAATAGCAACACATCCTCGACAATGTTGTTTTGAAAATGAGATGCACTCGTCAAGGAACGCGCGTCGGTTATAAAGGCCCGTTAAAGAATCAGTCATCGCCAAATGCCTAAGCTTCTCTTCAGCAACGGCTCGGGCTTCCTCAAGCTCTACTGCGTAGAACAAGCCAGCCAAAGCATCTAAAAAGGGCTGTAGAAACTCAGCATCTTCGTCAGTGTAGGTATCAAACTTATTCGCTAAACCGACCATTCCCACTACTTTATCTTTCACTTTTATTGGTAGGCCTAAAAATCGGCTAATGCGCGGATGACCGTGCGGAACACCTTTGGAATTAGGGTGACTGTTTGGCGCATTACTAATGGTAACTTCTCCCGTTAAAATTGAGGTTCCAAAAAGGTTGTCGAAGTTACTAAAGTAGAGGTTTCGTTTTTTGTATTCTGCATATTGAGAAAAGCTACTGTTATCCCAAACAATTTCAGAAATCGCATGAATGAAAAGTCTAGATGAGCTACCGTCTCCTTTCATTTGGCCGACAAAGGCAAACTGGCTATCTGAGATATCTATGAGTTCAGCCAGTACGGACTGACACGCCATCGTCAAGTCATTGTTTTGCAGATATGATGCCCGGGTTTTATTGATAAATTGAAGGAGCTGGGTTTTCTTTCTCTCATGCAGTTCGCTTTCCATTCGCTGCGTTATATCTCTATGAATACCTGCTATACGAACCGGCTTACCTTGGGCATCTGTCTCAACGGTTTTCCCATAACTTTCAACCCAAACCCAAGAGCCATCAGTGTGTTTCATGCGAAATGTGGTGTTAAAGACTTTGCTCTTACCAATTAGATGCATGTTGAGCTGCTTTTCAACTTTGACGTAATCCGCGGGATGAATGAGCTGTCTAAAAAAGCGGGAGCCACTGTCATAGTATTCATACTCAAGACCAACAATGTCGCACCAGCGCTTGTTGACTTGATTAACATCGGCGGCCAAGTTCCAGTCCCATGTTCCTAACTCTGAAGCCTCGAGTAATAAACGCATCCGCTGATTGGTTTTGTTGAGCTTATCTTCCACATACTTTTGGTCACTAGTGTCAAACAAAAATGCTTGAACCGAGTACAACATGCCGTCTTCGCGAAAATTTGCCGTTGATATCATGCTCACCCAAATAGTACGCGTTGGCGTCTTTATCTGAAGACGGCAGGTGTGCGTTTCCACACCTTCCATGTGGGCCTGCATAGCAAAGGTAAAATCCCCCTCCGCCTCCTCAGACAGCACCTCACTCAATGCCACCGTTCCAGTGAGCAAATCTTGGGGTGAAACTCCCAATACACGCTCACTATTTTTCGAGATATACACCAGCCTCAACGACGTATCATAGCGCCACGTTGCCAACACAATAGGAGACTTCTCAATAAGCCCATGCTCGCGTTTAAGCGCTTCGTGTTCTCTTGAAAGCGAAATATGCTGACTAACCAAAGCACCTATTCTCTCTAAAACTTCTAAGTGTTTTGCGTCTATTTCTCTTGGCACGGTATCAATTAAACATACGGCACCGATTACCTGATCATTTATCTCGATCGGCGTTCCTGCGTAGAAACAAATGTGAGGTTCTCCGGTGACGAGAGGATTATGCATAAACCGTGGATCTTCTTGCGCGTTGCTAACAACCACCTGCTCGCGCTCTTCAACGACGTGACTACAAAACGCATGTTCACGAGTGACTTTAGAAAGAGTGGTTCCGTAGTGTGCTTTAAAGGTTTCTTCAAACTCTCCGACGACGCCAATGAGTGCGATCGGCACCTTGTATGCCTCTGCGAGCACCATCATTAAATCATCAAGATCTAACGGCACTTCGCTATTGAGCATGAAGTCATCAATTGTCTTTAACCGGCTTTGATCATCCACTACTGCTTGCTCATATTCATTTACCCTTATAAAAGTAGTAATAGTCATGCTGAATCGCAATTAAACATTGCTAATGTTGAAGCGCCGTAAAAGCAATCATTATGGGCCGTGAAACTTAAGGGGAAAAAGCCAGTGGGCATTTGAACTTCCATAACTGGAAGAAGTCATTACAGCATAAGAAGCGATGATATTGGCTTATCGCGAGATTGTGACGCGTTTGTGTTACACTTCACCCGTTTTTATTTCATAGGAT
>NZ_JAFLMX010000140.1:0-7238 GCF_017849675.1 Alteromonas sp. AO-Serp | reverse complement strand
CTCTGAACCATTTTCCGAGCTGGTCATAAGGTGTGATCATTCCAACACAGAAAGCTTCTGTTGCGCCGCTTTTATAACCGCCTTACGTACGCCTGCAAGTTGGGCAACTTGTAAACCAAAGCTTTTGCTCGCCGCGCCTTCTGACACGGTATGCATGAAGCGTATGGTATCTTCAAACTCCATCGCGTCTAAGTGCACATTCACTACGCCACTTTGCGTTTCTGGAAGTTCAGTTAGTTCAAAGTAATGCGTGGCAAAAAGCGTATAAGCATTCAGCTGCTTTGCTAAATAACTTGCGCATGCCCATGCCAGTGACAATCCGTCATAGGTACTGGTACCTCGGCCTATTTCATCCATTAATACCAGAGAGTTTTCTGTAGCATTGTTGAGAATGTTCGCCGTTTCTGTCATCTCAACCATAAAGGTAGAGCGACCTGAGGCTAAATCATCTGATGCACCAATACGGGTAAAGATGCGATCAAGTTTTCCAATGTGTGCATTTTCTGCAGGCACAAAACTGCCGATACAGGCCAATAATGCAATGAGCGCGGTTTGGCGCATATAAGTTGATTTACCGCCCATGTTGGGGCCAGTTATAATCAGCATACGGCGCTCTGTGTCTAGCTGAAGCGGGTTAGCAATGAAGGGGTCTTTCATTACATTCTCAACAACAGGGTGGCGACCGGCATCATAAGTAAGCGCACATTCTTGACTCAAATGTGGTCGATACCAATCAAGGGAGACTGCGCGTTCGGCGAAACAGCACAGCACGTCAAGCTTGGCAAGCGCTGCGGCGGTTTCAATTAAGTTATTTAAGTATGGGGCAAAACTTTCGAACAAGGCTTCATAAAGCTGCTTTTCAAGAGCAAGTGCAGCACCCTGACTGCTTAGCACTTTATCTTCGTGCTCTTTAAGTTCTGGCGTTATATAACGTTCAGTGTTTTTAAGGGTTTGTCTTCGAATATATTCAGCAGGCGCTAATGCACTGTTGGCTCGGCTAATTTCAATAAAGAACCCGTGAACTTTGTTATAGCCCACTTTTAGCGTAGAAATGCCGGTGCGCTCGCGCTCACGTTGCTCCATAGCGTCTAGGTAGTCAGTAGCGCCTTGTGATAGCTTGCGCAGTTCGTCAAGCTCTGCGTTGTAGCCCTCGGCAATTACGCCGCCATCCCGTATTACCACTGGTGGGTTATCGATAATGGCATCGTTTAATAGGGCTTGAAGCTCAGGGTAAGTGCCAATGGTTTCGCTAATACTTCTGATTTGGCCTGTGTCGAATCGAGCTAGGGCATCTTGTAAGTCAGGCAGCGCATTAAACGCATTTTTTAGGCGAGCAAAGTCCCGTGGCCGCGCTGAACGAAGGGCTAAGCGCGCCATAATACGTTCTATATCACCAATGTGCTTTAACGCGGTGCGAATATCTTCAGGGTCATCATTAATAAACGTTTCAACAGCATCTAAGCGGCTGTGCAGTTCATGCTGGTCGGTTAAAGGCGAGTGAATAACACGCTGTAGCATACGACTACCCATGGCCGTAGTGGTGGTATCCATCACGCTGAACAGCGTATTTTCCTGTCCGCCCGACAAATTATGGGTAAGTTCTAGGTTTCTGCGGGTGGCAGCATCAAGCTGCACGCGGCTGTCTTGCTGTTCGGTCTGAATGCGGCGAATGTGAGGCAGAGCAGTGCGCTGGGTATCCTTTACATATTGTAAAACGCAGCCCGCTGCGCCTAAGCCTTTAGTGACGCCTTTTATTCCAAAGCCATCTAATGTTTTGGTTTCAAACTGTACGTTTAATTGCTCTGTGGCGGTATCAATGTCGAATTCCCATTCAGGACGGCGTCTAAGCCCTTTACGATTTTCAACCAGTGCCAAACTTTCAAACCCTTCAGGGTAAAGAAGTTCTGCTGGATTAATGCGCTGAATTTCAGCAAGTAGGCTTTCATCGCTGTCACATTCAAACACAACAAAACGACCGCTCGTAACATCTAGGGTTGCCAGGCCATAGTGCATACTGTGACCACAAACGGCGGCCAAGATATTATCGCGACGTTCTTCCAACAGCGCTTCGTCGGTGACTGTACCGGGCGTAACAATACGTTGTACCGCGCGCTCAACAGGGCCTTTACTAGTGGCTGGGTCGCCTACCTGTTCGCAAATGGCTACTGACTCGCCCATTTTCACTAAGCGTGACAGGTAGCTTTCCACCGCGTGATAAGGCACACCTGCCATCGGAATGGGTTCACCACCAGATTTTCCTCTGGCTGTTAATGAAATATCCAGTAATTCAGCAGCTTTTTTGGCATCGTCGTAAAACAACTCATAAAAGTCGCCCATGCGATAAAACAGTAAAATATTCGGATGCTGCGCCTTAATAGTCAGGTATTGGCGCATCATAGGAGTATGTGATTCCAAAAAATGCCTCTGCGAATTTGTTGCTGGGTTTAATGCCTGTTGAGGGGAATAAATGATAAACTCACGCCCACTAAGATCAAGCGAAGATCTGATAAAGCACAACAGGTGTAATTAGGTATATCCAAATGAGCACAACATTTTCAACTGATTCGACAGCAAACGCCACCCCTTTAACACTTGATAGCGCATTATCTGCGCAAGTCCATGTGTTGGGTGACGCACTCAGGAACAAAGGTTGGACCGTATCGAGCGCCGAGTCGTGTACGGGCGGAGGAGTTGCTTTTGCTTTTACCAGTGTGGCTGGCAGTTCTGATTGGTTTAACCAATCCTGGGTGACGTACTCTAATGACGCAAAGCAAAGCATACTGGGCGTAACAGAGCAGACGCTAAAAGAGTACGGCGCGGTGTCGAAGCAAACGGTGAAAGAAATGGCTGACGGCGTGCGCCGTAACAGCGGAGCGCAACTCGTTGTAACGGTTAGTGGCATTGCCGGTCCTGGCGGTGGTAGCAAAGAAAAACCAGTGGGCACGGTATGGTTTGGCTTTTTATGTGGAGAACACGAAGCGCAAATTAAACAGGTGTTTAGCGGCAATCGCGACGAAGTACGTCAACACGCTATTAGCTTTGCGATTACTCACTTAGTTAAAATGTTGAGTGAAAATTAAAAACACTGGTTGAAACTGTATGCTTGTACAGTATAGAATGTGATCATTATTTGGTAATTTCATACAAGATATGGAAAACACCAATACAGAATTTAACCGCAAATCCTAGAGGATACATACGTGGACGATAACAAATCAAAAGCTTTAACCGCCGCAGTTGGCCAAATTGAAAAGCAATTTGGTAAAGGCGCTATCATGCGTTTAGGCGATAACCAAGCCATGGATATTGAAGCGATTTCTACTGGCTCACTTACCATTGATATCGCTCTAGGTATAGGCGGTTTGCCATGTGGACGAGTTGTCGAAATCTACGGTCCTGAATCATCAGGTAAAACCACGCTAACGCTTCAAGTTATTGCTGAAGCGCAGCGCAAGGGTAAAACCTGTGCCTTCGTTGATGCGGAACACGCCCTTGACCCTGTATACGCTGAGAAACTAGGCGTAAACATTGATGAGCTATTGGTATCTCAGCCGGATACTGGTGAGCAAGCGCTAGAAATTTGCGACATGCTAGTACGCTCGGGTGCGGTAGATGTTGTTATTGTTGACTCGGTAGCAGCGCTTACACCTAAAGCTGAAATTGAAGGTGACATGGGTGATTCTCACGTTGGTCTGCAGGCGCGTCTAATGTCGCAAGCGTTGCGTAAGCTTACTGCAAACATCAAGCGTTCAAATACACTGTGTATCTTCATTAACCAAATTCGTATGAAGATTGGTGTTATGTTTGGTAACCCAGAAACTACAACCGGTGGTAACGCGCTTAAGTTCTACTCTTCTGTTCGTCTAGACATTCGCCGTATTGGTGCAGTGAAAGAAGGCGACGAGGTAGTGGGTAACGAAACTCGCGTTAAGGTAGTGAAGAACAAAGTTGCACCTCCGTTTAAGCAAGCTGAATTTATGATCCGCTACGGCGAAGGTATCAGCAAAGAAGCAGAGCTTATCGACCTTGGTGTTAAGCAAAAGCTAGTTGATAAAGCGGGTGCTTGGTATAGCTACAAGGGCGACCGCATTGGTCAAGGTAAAGCGAACGTAATGAAGTTCTTGAAAGAGAACCCTGAGATCGCAAACGAGATTGAAACTAAGATCCGCCAAGAACTTTTGCTTTCTAAAACAATGAAAGCAGAGGAAGCGGTACCTCAGCAAGAAGACGATGTGCTTCCTGAGTAAAATTAGCGCTTAACCGCATATTAAGAACCCACCGCTAGGTGGGTTTTTTTATGGCTTCATCAAAGGGTATATTAAGAAATATTTACTAACACTTAATGCAAGGCTGAAACTTGTACAACAAATAAAAACAAGGAATGCTGTAATAAATATTTGTAAGTACAGACTACTAGGGTGCAATGGCCATTACTGCCAAAGCTGGTTAGTACGCTAAAACAACTTTAAACAAATAGAACGGCATAATTTGCGGCTACAGCAAAGCAAGCCTACAACAATAATGAACGGTGCTACTGTTCACACGTGAGAAGAGGGAAGGGAAATGATTGAAATATCAGGCCTTGCTAAGCGTTTTGAGGTGGAGAACCCAAAAAAGCTTAGCGAACAGGAAAAAAAGGACCCGCGATTAAAAGGGCGCTATTTCCAGTCGGTAAGGGATGTGTCGTTTACGTGCGAAAAAGGACAGGTACTTGGGCTGTTAGGGCCAAATGGAGCTGGCAAAACAACTACACTTCGCATGCTTTCTACTGCACTAAAGCCTGATAGCGGAAAAGTTATCATTGGTGGTGAGGATGTGCTTTCTAACCCTAATATTGCCCGTAAAAAAATTGGCTTTTTATCTAGCTCAACGGGCCTTTATGGTCGTTTGAGTGGCCGAGAGAATATTAGCTACTTCGGTGAGTTGCACGGTATTCCAAAAAATGTGATTAACGCGCGTATTGAAGAGTTAGCTGATTTACTCGATATGCAAACCTTCCTTGATAGACG
The DNA here is from genome assembly GCF_017849675.1 of Alteromonas sp. AO-Serp. Taxonomy (NCBI): domain Bacteria; kingdom Pseudomonadati; phylum Pseudomonadota; class Gammaproteobacteria; order Alteromonadales; family Alteromonadaceae; genus Alteromonas; species Alteromonas sp. AO-Serp. The sequence continues at coordinate 2,229 of NZ_JAFLMX010000140.1, read as the reverse complement.
TGCCGAGAATTTCTCATCAGGGATGAAGCAAAAAGTTTCTATTGCTCGCGCTGTTATACACGAGCCTGAACTAGTGGTGCTTGATGAACCTACTACCGGCCTTGATATTATGGCAACGAGTACCGTGATGGAATTTATTCAGCGCCTTAAAGATAAAGGTACCCCGGTTATTTTCTCTACTCACCACCTTGATGAGGTGCAAACCCTTTGCGACAAGGTGACCGTGATTAACCAAGGTGAAACGGTATTTAACGATTCGCTAGCTGCCTTTAGCGCTTTGTCTGGTAATGCCGGGGCTGGCGGGCAAATGCATAAGAGCTTCCTAAAAACACTATCAATGGATTCTGAGGAGATGGGTAATGTGGTTAATCTTTAAAAAGGAATTCAAAGAACTATTACGGGATAAGAAAACCATCATATTCATGATTGGTTTACCGCTTTTATTATTCCCAGCTATTTTCGGTGTCGCGTTCTTTTTCATGAGTTCAGCGGCGGATAAAGCGGAAAATAAAATACTGAAATACGCGATAGTTGGTGAAGCTTACGCGCCAGCAATTGTACAGTCTTTTAACGACGCATCAGATAAATTCGAACCGGTTGCGATTGGCGATGAGACTGACTACGCCAAACTCATCAAAAACGAAACATTAGATTTTGTTTTGGTTATTCCCGAAACCTTTGATAGCGATGTTTTGCGTTCAGGTCAGCATAACATTGAGCTTTATCTCAACGATGCTGGTCTAAATAAGGTGATGGGGCGCGTATCCGACATCATTGATGAATATACCGATGCATTCCAACAAACCGCTTTTGCGCAGCTTAATCTAGATGAAACTCAGCAAGAGGCCTTGCTAAAGCCAATCAAGATAGAAAAGCAAAATGTCGCCGACGATCGCGAAGTGTGGGGTGAACGCTTAGGCGGTATGCTGCCATATTTCATCTTCATCTTGTGCCTTCAAGGCGCTATGGCCCCAGCGGCTGACTTAGGTGCCGGTGAGAAAGAGCGGGGTACATTAGAAACACTACTTATATCGCCCATGGACCGTCATAAGCTGGTACTGGGTAAATTCTTTACTATCGCTACTGCGGGGATAATTACTGCGCTTATTACCGTTTCTTCCATGGCTATATGGGGACTGGTGTTATCGCAAGGCATGGCCGTTGAGTTTGTGGTTAAGATCATGTCGATGATTGGTCTTGTGGACTTCCTGCTGATCTTTCTAATGTTGGTGCCAGTGGTGGCAGTTTTCGCCGCTATTCTACTATCACTTTCAATTTATGCTCGCTCGTTTAAAGAGGCGCAAAGCTACATGGGGTCGTTAATTATGGTGGTTATTTTCCCTGTAATTATAGCCATGATGCCTGGTGTAGAGCTTAAAGGCGGCTGGGTTTGGGTACCGCTGACTAACGTTGCCCTAGCGATGAAAGAGCTGTTCAAAGGTACCATGGACTACTTTGCACTCTTTGGCATATTTACGTCTACCGCAGTGATTGCAACCGGACTGATTTTCTTCTGTATCCATTGGTTTAATAAAGAAAAGGTTCTGTTTAGATAACAAAACTACTTATCTAGCATTCTTGTAACAAGCCCGCTAAACGCGGGCTTATTCTTTATTGAAGCAAGGCTTTTTTATGTGGTGGACAAAATTGATACTCGAAGTGAAGGTTCAATACACTTTAGTTTTGTGTTTACTACACTTCAAAGTCGATACGCTTGATAATTCCCTCCCAACCAGGAGGGATTTTTCCTTGAAGGACATAAGAATAGGCCAGCAACTCGGCAATTACATAATACAGCGATTCAGGGATATCCTGCCCCACATCAAGGGTAGCAAGGACTTCGCTTAAGTAAGGGTCTTCATGAATTAATATCCCGGTTTCTTCAGCCATGGCAATGATGGCTTCTGCCAAATCTCCATAGCCTTTGGCAACCACTTTCGGCGCATTTTTTTTATCGCCTCCGTCATATTTTAGGCCAATAGCGCGCTTTGTTTTTTGTGAATCAGTCATAAATTCCTCATCTACACCCTGGTTTCAAAGATCTGATGAGGGCGTGAGCTTAATGACTCCGGTATGTGTCCCCGTTGGTAACTGGTATTTTCTACAACTAATCCGAGGGAAGTAAGACGATTGTGTAAATAGGGTAGGGTATCGCCAATGCGCCTAAGTACTTCATAGTAGGATGCATATAAGTCTAAAGTAATAGTGGTTTTATCAATATTTGATTTC
>NZ_JAFLMX010000217.1:0-51226 GCF_017849675.1 Alteromonas sp. AO-Serp | reverse complement strand
ATGCGGTACGCCGAATTCTTCGAGTGAAAGTACGCGCTGGACTTTTCGAAAAGCCAAGCCCGGCAAACCGCCTGTTATCTGGCGACCGTTCGCTTATTGGCAAGGCAGAGCATAGAGAAGTGGCGGCGCAAGCGGTGCGCGAGTCTCTGGTACTGCTGAAAAATAAAAATAAAACCCTCCCGATTTCTGCAAGCAAACGCATATTGGTAGCGGGCGATGGTGCGGATAACATCGGCAAGCAATCAGGTGGTTGGAGTATTACGTGGCAAGGCACAAATAATACCAACGATGACTTCCCCGGCGGCAGCTCTATTTATGACGGCATTAAAGCGCATGTAGACAATGCTGGTGGTAACGTACAGCTATCGGTTGACGGTAGCTTTGAAACTAAACCTGATGTCGCCATAGTGGTGTTCGGTGAAGAGCCTTATGCCGAGGGTCATGGCGATAGAGAAACCTTAATTTATCAACACGGGAGCAAGACAGATCTAGCGTTGCTAGAAAACTTGAAATCTCAGGGCATTCCGGTGGTGTCGGTGTTTATCAGCGGCCGACCGATGTGGGTTAACGCAGAGCTTAATGCATCTGATGCATTTGTTGCAGCTTGGCTTCCTGGCTCTGAAGGTGCAGCGGTGGCAGACGTTTTGTTTGGTGAGCAGGACTTTAAAGGCAAGCTGTCTTTCTCGTGGCCGTCAGAGCCTCAGCAGATCGTTAACAAGGGCGATGAAACCTATGAACCTTTGCTGCCTTATGGCTTCGGCTTAACGTACAGCGATGACAATGTTCTAAGCGATACGCTAAATACTGAAATTAAGGTGAGTACTGACAGCAACAAGCCGATGGAAATTCTAAAGGGCTCGGTTGAGGCACCTTGGGTATTATGGCTCTACTCTGGTGATGATTCTCTGGCAGTGAACGCAAGCACGCATACTGTTGGAGCCATTACTTATCGTACGGTTGATAAGGAAGTGCAGGAAGATGCGCGTAAAATCACTTTCGATGGCACCGAGTTCGCCGCTATGCGTTTTGCAAGCAAGAGCTTCTTCCGTGAAGATTTAAGTGCGCAACTACTTACGCATGGTGCCTTAAGCTTTAACGTTAGTCGTCACTCAGACATAAATGCACCTGTAACCGTAGGCATGAACTGTGAAGGCGAGGGAGACGCAGCGGGCAGCTGTTCAACTCAAATTGATATTAGCGAGCAGCTAAAGGCAATGCCAGCTGACACATGGACAAACATAAGTATTGACCTACAGTGCTTTGTTAATGAAGGTATCGATTTTACCGGCCTTGTTGTGCCGTTTGAGCTGGGAAGTTCAGGGAAGGCTAGCTTGAGTGTGGCAGATATTCAGTTTACCCCTGAGGCTGACAAATCGGCGAGTATAAGTTGCCAAAACTAAACAGTAAGTAGCTCTCAACGCTACTAGAAAAAACAACGCCGCCAACCTCAAAAACTGGCGGCTTTTTTTTGTTTGCACCGACCTTGAGCCTTCCGTTTATCGATCTATTATGCAGTTCATCCCGTAGCCAACCTGTAATATAAACAACAATCGTTGGTGAGATGAAAGTAGATAAGACGTGTTTCCGTCCTGCATTCATTCTTGTCATTCGGGAAAATTACAGGGTAGTAAAATGACAGATGAACAGCGTGAAACACCAAGTCTCTTACTTGCGTTAACACCTGTTGTATTGACGCTTTTAATCCTCGGCACCCAGATATTTTACTTCGGCGTGTTTGAGCCTCATATACCGCTTGCCATTGGCATAGCATTAACAAGTTTTGTTGGTACTTATCTTGGTCTAACGTGGGAAGAAGTGCGGGCAGGAATCTTTAAAGTTATCCATGTTGCGTTGCCGTCGGTAAGTGTACTTATTGTTGTAGGGATGATCATAGGTATTTGGATAGCCAGCGGTACGGTACCCACCATTATTTACTACGGGTTAAAGACCCTGTCTCCCCAAATTTTTCTGGCCGCGGGTATGGTTATCTGTGCAGTCGTTTCAGTTTCTTTAGGCACAAGTTGGGGCAGCGTAGGCACCGTTGGTTTAGCATTAATGGGTATCGGTGAAGGATTCGATATCCCCATGTACTGGACGGCGGGAGCAGTAGTTTCAGGCGCCTTTTTCGGAGACAAGGTATCGCCGCTGTCGGATACCACAAACCTTGCTCCAGCGGTTACAGGTACCGACGTGTTTTCACATATCAAGAATATGATGGCAACGACAATCCCTGCCATGGTGCTCGCATTTCTGATTTACCTTGGCGTCGGCTTCTTCGTTATCGATGCTCAGAGCGTCTCATTTGCAAAAATTGCAGGTATCACCAGTGCATTAGAAGATAACTTTACCGTTACGGGGTGGGCGTTATTGCCAGCGCTTGTTGTTATGGGGTTGGCCTTAAAGAAAATTCCACCCCTTCCTGCGTTATTTGCAGGAGCGGTTGTGGGAGGAGCTTTCGCCATATTTATGCAAGGGCAGAGTTTGCAAGCCGTTTTCGATTATGCAAATAACGGATATGCCATCCAAACCAATATTGTTGAAATAGATAGTTTGCTTAATCGCGGCGGCGTTCAGTCAATGATGTGGACTATTTCATTGGTATTGATTGCGCTTGGTTTCGGTGGAGCGTTAGAAACGACAGGCTGTCTAAGAAGCATTATCAATGCAATAAAGAGCAAAGCGAAAACCTTTGCTGGTACACAGATAGCAGCGGTTGGTACGGCGTTTTCTACTAATCTGGTGGCTGGCGACCCGTACTTGTCGGTAGCCTTGCCGGGAAGAATGTATTCACCCGTTTATAGAGGCATGGGTTATTCCACGCTTAACCTGTCCCGTGGCATTGAAGAAGGGGGCACGTTAATGTCTCCGCTCATCCCTTGGAATGCCGGTGGTGCGTTTGTGATATCTGCTCTTGGCCTGGGTATTTCTGGCGCAAACTTAGAAAACCTGCTGTACATCCCTCTTGCCTTTGCTTGTTGGACGGCGCCCCTAATAGGGATATTTTACGCCTACGTTGGCTGGTTCTCACCCAAAGCCACTAAAGTTGAAAAGGAAGAATGGGAGTCTTCTGGGGCCGAAATAGCGAAATTTAATAAGGACGGAACGCCCGTTACCGAGTAATGTTGGATAAGCGAAAACAGTCGCTTGAAACGCGCAAGTGACCGTAGCTAAAATTAGTTACTACAGTGTTAAAGTCTGATGACTCTAATACTGTAGTACGCTCGACTTATTGGCGTTCAATTCTTTGGTTTTCTTAGTCATCCTGACTGAAAATACAAACTCTATTCCTACCAAACCTTTTAGCGACATAAAGCGCTTCGTCACACTGCTTAATGAGATTCGATGTTTCAATCCCTGTTTGATACTGCGCAATGCCAGCAGAAAAGGTTTGTGCGCTGATATTTGGCGTAATACGCACTTTTCGATAACTATCAAGGATAGAGCTAACAACTTTTTTAGCCTCGGCAGCCGACGTGTTAGGAAGGCACAGAATGAACTCCTCTCCACCATAACGTCCAAATGTATCTGTTTTTCTAATCGACTTGGAAACGTGTTCACAAAAGGCTTTGAGTAAATCGTCCCCACACTCATGGCCATAGTTGTCATTGATTTCTTTGAAGTTATCTAAATCGATTAACACTAAAGATAAGTCGTTTTTATACGCCTTTGCTTCATTTAGCTCTAACTGCACTGCGCCGAGTAAACTTCTTCTATTACGAACGCCTGTGAGCGTATCTACGGTCGCTAATGTTTCCTGTTCTCTTTTCAACCTTCGCTGGACAGCATATAGATAGCTAATGAGGGCTAAAAGTCCTAATAAAGTCAGCGCCCCAGCAGTAAGAATTAGATTCATTCTGTTGCTATTTGCAAGTTCCAGTTGAGATGATTCGTGCTGTTGTTTTAAGAGTTGTAGTTTTCGCTCAGCTAACGCACTTTCATAATAGTCGCTAAACAGTTCTTTTCTGTCGTCAGTTTGATAGTAAAGAGATTGATAAAAGTTCTTACTATCTCGCAATGCTGAAATGGCAGCCTCTTTGTTCCCCAGCTGCTCGAAAAGAGAAGACTGAATAGATTTGAATTGTGCCCAATGTAAATCGGGTGAGCTGTACTCGTCACTCAAGTTGTCGATAATTAAAGCTGACAACGCGTTAGCCCTTTCAAACTCACTCTGTTCTACTAGTGCTTTGAACCGAGAAATTTGATAAGTATTAGTATCGTATGAGGTTGGTAGTAAGGATATGAAACTCTTAGTTTTTTCAATTAATTCATGTGCCTCTTTTACTTTTCCCAGAGCATAGAAATTTTCAATTTTTAAAACTAGTCCATAGGTGTAGGTATTCCAGTCCTCAATGGATGTAGCGTATTCGGTGTATTTTTCGAGCATGTCGAAAGCCTCATCTATTCGACCTAAGTTCTCGAGGCTTCTTCGTTGGCAGTCTAGGGCAATTTGGTAATACCGATGGGGGCTAGACAAAGGCCTAGTATAAAAAAAGGTCTCTGCACGAGAACACAATTCTAAAGCACGCTTATTCTCCCCTAAGTAAGACATATTGAGCCCTATCTCAAGCTCCATGTTTTCTATAGCACCGTCTCCAAAGAAGCGTTTTTCGGTTAATGAAGGCAGTTCGCCTAACACTTTCGCGCCTGAGTTTAGGGATGCTCTTATTAGTCCCATTCTCGCTAGAAAAATGGATTTAGTCGCAATAGCGTCAAAGTAAAGCTCAGGATCGTTGTCGTTAGCAAACGCTATTACTTCGTCAATAGTGCTATGGGCTAAACGCCACTTTTCCTGAATGGCGAGGTTATAAGCTGACAGAATGTTGTGTCTGAAATACAACGCTGGGTGTGAACGCTTTATATCTTTTAAGTGGTCTTTCGGGGCAAGTTTGTACTCTTCGAATCCCGTGGGATGATCAAGCATAGATTGCAGTAAAGCAATGTAAACAGATGCAAGAGATGACTGTTCAGATAAGACATCAGAGTCAGAGACTAATGCCGTTAACTCTTCTTCACTGTCGGGTTTACTGCCTATAATTTGGGAATACGCTTGGAAATATCTGTCATCGTCAGATGCGAAGGTATTGTTTATTCCCAACAAAAATAGCACTAGTACGCTAATACACTTCTTATACTTCACTCGCTTTCTTCTTTTATTACTCGTACCTGAGCTTGTCCAGTGAGGTTATCAAATATTGGAAGAAATGTTTGATAATTCTAGCGTGCTAAAACAAAAAAGGGCCTGAAAAGGCCCTTAGTATTATTGCTCTATCAACTTAGAAAGTATATCTAGCGCCAAGCGTGTAGCGAGGTCCGTACTGACGAGCAAATAAGAATTGCTCTTCGAATCGGCCGTAGCCACGCTCTGTTTCGTCGTTAATGTTTACGCCTTCTAGGAAGACAGTTAGGTGCTCATTCACATCATAGTTGATGCTGGCATCAACTTGACCAAAGGTGTCGAACTGAGTTGCTGGGTTATCTGAAGAACCTTGTGCTTGGCCAATACCCACAACATAGTCTGAGCGCCATGCATAGGTCACTTTTACAGAAAGGCCTTCTTTCTCATAAAACACTTGGAAGTTGGCCGAGTCACTGATACCTACTAGCGGGTCTTGCTCGTTCAGGTTGTAAGGATCGTATTCAACGTCACCGTCAACTAACGTTGCGTTGGCGCCGAAACCAAAACCAGTGTCGCCAAACGTGTGCTGTATAGCTAGCTCAATACCTTCAACCGTTTTTGAATCGCTGGAATTACCAGGCTGTGTGGTACGCCAGGTAATTAACGGGTCGTCCGCATTAGGGGTTACCACACCGTTTTCGTCAGCATAGCCGTTATCAATAAAGTAATTATAGATAGCGCTATCGGTGGCTTGCTCACCAGCTGCCGTTAATGCGGTCACGGCTTCGTTCCAGCGAGGACCCTGATAGATGTCACGTAAACCTTCGAACTGCTGATCTTGACCTGTGGTTGTAATGTAGTTTTCAACCGACTTTCTGAATAAACCCACGGCAAGCATGCTCGACTCGTCGTAGTACCACTCAAATGAAAGGTCTAAGTTAGTTGACTCGAACGGTAGCAAGCTGGTGTTACCCGCCGATGCGGTTCTCGCGCCAATTTTAGGACTTCCACTGAATGCCAAGCCACCTTGTAGCAAGCCAATCGGCGCTCTGGTAATTGATTTACCCCAAGAGAAACGCGCAACAATGTCATCCGTCACATCTACTTTTACGTCGAACATGGGTAATAAAATGTCATATTCGCCTGTAAAGTCTTGCACCTGTAGCTCGTCTTCAAACTGCGTGATCCACTCAGAAGCTGCGACCCAATTTACCTGCACAGGTACACGAACCTCCGCAGAGCTTGGCACTTCTGTTTCTTCGTAGCGTACACCAGCATTTATTTGCACGTAATAATCACCGACCTCGAAGTCCCACTCTGACTGAACATAAATAGAGTCGGTAATTTCCTCTACGTTACTGACAGAAGGCGCACCGCTGAAGTAAGGGTCGATAGAGTAAGCGTTACTCTCGCCAACGACATCACCAGTAATGAAAGCGAGTTGACGGGCAATGGCTTCGTCAAAATCATAGGTGTAATAGTAACCCGGATTCATGCCTGCGCCGCCACCGTCAAAGGCGTCTAGGAAGCCTGATGTGTCATTGCGAATAAACATGCTGTCTGGGAAAATTTCTGTGAAAGATGGACTAAAACCCGGGCCGCCGCGTAGTCCGCTCCACGCTTCAAAACCCGTCAATGCTTGTTCTGTTCGGGCGTAACCAAAGTCAATTTTAACCAGTGGAATGTCGAAAGCTGAGTTATACCACGTGCCGTCAAGCTGCAGCTGCTCAATATCAGAGCGACCTGGTGAGTAAATGAATTGGCTGAAGTTAGAGTCAATTTCACTAGGTAAGATTTCATTCGTACCGTTGTTCCAGTTCACATAAACTTGTGGAATCTCGCCTGCTCTGTAGTCGTAAACTTTTGACTCAAGCTGGTTTGAGCCCAGTATAATTTGGCCAGAGCTACCCAAACCTTTGTCATAACCGTTATCAATCTCGTTGTAAGAATCGTGGTAATCCAGACGGAAATGCCAATCGTCAGACACTACCCAGTCTAGGTTTACACCAATTGAACGCGCGTCAACTCGCGTGGTTTCGCGACTGGCAGTAAACGAGCCGTCGTCGCCACTAATATCGGCATAGACTGCTGTACCATTTTCGTCTAATTCGTACGCATTAATATTAGCGCCAAAGTTATTCCAAATACCCCATCCCACTGTGTTGGTGCCAGTAGTGGCGCGTGTTGCAGTGTAATCTATCGTTGCCGTAAAATCGTCAACTGGGCGAAATTGGAAAGTAATTTGGGCGTTTGAACGCTCACGCTGAACGTCAGTAATGCTGTAGTTCATGTCTTTAGGGAAGAACGCAGCGTCGGTAATATTGGTGCGGTTATCAACCACATTTTCAGGGTCTAAGTCAGGTAGTGCAGCGTTTTCTTGAAGCTGCCAGCCTTGAATATTAGCCGCTTGTTGTTGAAAGTCACGTTCTTGATGAGAGAATGACAGACCAAATCCAAACATGTCATCGGCAAACGTGTTGCTGTAGACACCAGCAATTTCAGGGGTTACGTCATCACCCGCTTCGTTAGACGAGTCGTAAATACCTTTCACTGAAAACGTGGCATTTTGTCCTGATTGCGCCAACGGCTTCATGGTAATAATGTTTACCGTTGCACCTAGTCCCCCGCTGGGATTTTCTGCACGGGCGGTCTTCTGAAGCTCAAGCGTGTTTACACCTTCAGAAGAAAGGTTGGCTAAATTGAAGGAACGGGTAAAGCCCGTCCCCGGCATTTGTCTACCGTTCAGGGTAATTAGGTTGAACTCAGGACCAAAACCACGAACGGTAATTTCACTACCTTCACCGTTTGAACGACTAATACTTACACCTGTAATGCGTTGAAGTGCCTCAGCCAGGTTGGTATCAGGAAATTTACCTAGTTCTTCAGCGGATATGGCATCTACTACGCCGCTTGAGCTGCGTTTCAAATCCATAGAGCGGATCATACTGCCGCGAATACCGCTTACTTGAATAACTTCAACTTCGCCCTCTGCCGGTGTTACCGCTTCTGATTCTTGTGCGTAAGAGGGAAGAGCTAGGGTAGAGCCCATCAACAAAGCCATTGATGTGGCAAGCTGGGTCTTTTTAAATGGTGTGTTTTTCATAATTGCCCTACTAATTCTTATCAATTGGTCACTGCCGCTTTAAAGGCTAAAGCGGCATTTGCTTTGTTACTGTGCTGCTATTTCTACATTGTCGATGCGATAAACTGCACCTTCGCCTTGCCCCCATGCTGGGAACATCATGATGACGTTGATAGCGCTGATATCTAAGCCTGCGTCATATAGGGTTTGTAGTGGGAAAGTGTATGTTTGCCATTCACCTTCAACCGGATCAGCACCTTCCAAGCTGGCCGACATTGGAAGTTCAACAGCAGAAGAGACATTAATGGACTCTACTTTGAACAACCAAGGTGCAGAGGCGTCGTTAGGCATTGAGCTTACTTTCATTTCAAACTTAATCGCGCCATTTGAAAGTAGTGATGAAGCATCGAATGATACGGTTTCATCAGCTAAGAAACCCATCACCGTTGGTGTTGCGCCAATGCGAAATTCTGCTACTGTGCCGTGTTCCGCGTCGTCTACTTCTTCAGTTGGCGTTGAGCCACCACAACAATCCCAGATTGACCATTGTTCAGCTGCTGTATCAGCAAAGAGCGTGATGCCCGCACCTGACGCATCTTCGCCGCTATCAGGGTGGTAAAATTTCACATTGTCTAAGCGATAAACCGCGCCTTCACCTGTGCCCCAAGCTGGGAAAACCATAATGACGTCGATAGCACTTACGTCCAAACCACGTGCCTGCAATTCTGAAATAGTAAATGTGTAGGTTTGCCATTCACCTTCCACAGGCTCCTGACCCTCAACGCTATCAGAAAGTGGCAATTCAACAGCAGTAGATGCGCCATTAGACTCGATTTTGAATATCCAAGATGCTTCGGCGTTACTAGGCGCACTCACTACGCGCATATCAAACTGCAATAAGCCACCGTCGGTAAGTGCTGTAGCATCGAACGGGGTGTCACCGCCGCCAGATTCAGGGCGCGTGATAAAGCCCATTACAGTCGGTTCTGCGCCAATTCGAAATTCTGCAGTTAGACCGTGTTCTTCGTTGTCCATTTCTTCAGTAGGGGTAGAGCCGCCACAGCAGTCCCACATAGGCCAGTTAGGGTTTTGCCCATCTTCGAAGATGACTAATTCTGGGTAGCTAGCTCCGCCTTCTTGCGAAATTTCTACGTTAGCCATGCGATAAACCGCGCCATTGCCGGTATCCCACGCAGGGAAAACCATGATGACATCGATAGCACTTGTATCTAAGCCTGCTGCTGCAAGCGCGCTAAGTGGAAATTCGTAAGACTCCCACACACCCTGTTCAGGCGCAGCACCAGCGGTGTCTGCGGGTCCTACATAGCCGTCCATCAGTGGAAGTTCTGCGGCATTTGAACCTTCAGAACTTTCAATCTTAAATAGCCAATTAGTTGTCGCATTTGCAGGCAGCGATGTAACTTTTAGATCGAATTTAACACTGCCAGTTTCTTCCATTGGAGACGCATCAAACGGAGACGCTTCACCTTCTGGATCGGTAATGAATTGAGCTCGACTGATAAAGCCCATTACCGTAGGTGTTTCATTAATAGCAAATTCGAAAACCTGTCCTTGCTCGGCATCTTCTACGAGTGCTGGTGTTGACCCACCACAGCAGTCCCACGCAGGCCAGTTTGGATTAGGTGTTCCGTCGAAAATAGTAAGGTTTTGTGCAACACCGGTTGACGGTGGTGAAGGGATAGGCGCCTCGCCTTCCACTAATGCATCGTCTAGTGAGTTGTAACCTGGGCGAACAGTTTCACAGCCCTTGCCGGTGTCTGGGTTCGATGCACATTCGTACACTCGAACATAATCGACCTCGTAAGTCTGACCTTCGGCAAACGCTTCAGCATCAATACCTGTTTCGTTTACGTTAGCTGGCCAGTCGCCACCTACTGCAAAGTTAAGGATAATGTAGAATTCTTGATCGAATGGCGCGTTGTCCCAGTGAGTGGTTAGCTCACCTGTGCCTTGCTCAAAGTATTCCGCATACCAGCCGCGGTGAGAAAGTCCAGTTGCGTCACCGTTTGCGTTATAACGAACTTCTGAACGACGCTGCGTAGCGTAAAGGTAATCGTCCATGTACCAGCGAATTTCGCCTTCTTGCCATTCAACGGCGTAGGTGTGAAAGTCGTCTGCTGGATTCGCTCCATCAGGAAGCGAGTAGGCTTTGCCTGAGCTATCGTTATTTGGCCATTCTTGACCATAGTGAAGGGTGCCGTGAATATGGCTTTCAGGATTGCCATCGGCATCTAGTGCCTTAAGGTTTACGGCTTCCATGATGTCAATTTCGCCAGAACGAGGCCAGCCACCGTAAACCTCATCAGTAGGCATCATCCAAAACGCCGGCCAACTGCCTTGGCCCGAGGGTAATTTAGCACGCATTTCAATACGGCCGTATTTAAAGTCTGCTTTGTAGCGCGTGTTTAGACGGGCTGACGTATAAAGCTTTTGCGCTCCTTCTTCCGCGGGTAGAGCAACAATTTTTAGGCTACCGTCAGACACAAATGAATTGTCTTCGCTGTCGGTATAACACTGAGATTCATTATTGCCGCCACCGTCGCAGTTTACTTCATGAGTCCAGTTGTCATCGTCAATACTGTTCCCATCGAACTCGTCGCTCCATACCAGCTCCCAGTCAGAAACGGGTGCCGCAGGATCAACAACGTCGATGTCTGTAGATGTGGTTGCTCCGCCTCCACAGCCAAATAGGGTTGCGACTGAGATCGCGGCAGCTATCCGCGAAAGTTGAGATGCTTTTTTCGTCATTGTTTTCAGCCCTGATCTAAAGAAATTGGGTTTTTATGTAGTGGCAAATGCCACGTAAAAAGCTTTTTGTAAGCGCTTACAATTTAGGTCAAATAAAAATGGCTGTTTGAAAGCGCTTACATTACATTAAGCGACTGACACATAAAGATCAATACTGTTCTCAAAAAATTAACATTTGGCTGTCGGTCTTATTTTTGTTGTTTTTCGTTTATTTTCAAGTAAAACAATAAGATAAGGTTGTATTAGAGTGTGGGTTAAAATTTAAAGGTGCTTGTTTCACTCACTATTTACAAATTATCTCAGGGACTTGTTAATGACCTGTGCTCGATATTTTGTTCGCACCTAGGTACACATCACGTTAAGCTCAATATACGATCTCATGTGAGTTGTTATTATGCATCACCACAATCACAGCACTACCGCCTCCAATCATCATAAAGGTCAGCATCACGGCCATCACCACGGTGCGCATGCTGAAGCGCTAGGCACAGATTCCACACGCATTGGATGGGCGTTCTGGCTAAATTTCATCTTTACTATTATTGAATTCATCGGGGGTTGGCTTACTAACAGTGTCGCCATAATGGCAGATGCTGTTCATGATTTAGGAGACTCTCTATCCATAGGTCTGGCGTGGTATTTAAATAAGCTCGGGAATAAAGCATCTACCGAAAAGTATACGTATGGCTTCAAACGGCTAAGCCTTATGGGAGCTATGATCAACGGCGTTATCTTGGTGATTGGCTCAATTTGGGTGTTGTCTGAGGCCATCCCTCGTTTATCTAACCCCGAAATGCCCATTACAGAGGGTATGATTGGATTAGCGATCCTAGGTATTGTCGTGAATGGATTTGCAGCTTATAAACTCCACGGCGGTCATTCGATGAATGAAAAGGTGCTTAACTGGCACTTAATTGAAGACACGATGGGGTGGGTAGCGGTACTGGTAGTAGCCATTGTGCTCCATTTTGTTGAATGGCCTATACTCGACCCAATTTTATCTATTGGTTTTACGCTATTTATTTTGGTCAATGTTGTTCGGTATGTTGTGCAGACCATGTCTTTGTTTCTACAGGGCGTACCTGACTTGGCTACAAGGAGTGCTATTAGCAACACGCTTTTGAAAATCGAGCACGTTGAAGAAATTCACCATGTACATTTTTGGTCGCTTGACGGAGAGCAGCACGTGCTTACTGCACACGTGGTAATAAACTGTGCAATAGACAATGACAAACTGAGAGCACTCAAAAAGGAAGTTCACGAGCGTTTAGCCCCCTTTGAACTTGCTCATACCACGATAGAGTTTGAGTTGCCGGGTGAGCCATGTCGTGATGATAATGACCATTTACACGCCCACTCTCATGAACACCAGCACGAAGAGATAAATTAATACTATTATTTGGTCAAAGGCGTTTGTTTTGATTTTCAGGGACTAACAGTCTGTAGTTGTGCAAAAAAGAGGGGCGTTCACACGCCCCTTTCAACACACACGTTTTTTAATTTATAACGAGATTAAAACCTTACTTTAAATGCTACGCCGTAATAGCGATCTGCATCGCGCGGTATTTGATAGCGGAAGTTGTCGCCGCTATATGTGGTCGCGTAGCTTTCATCAAGCAAGTTCTTCGCAATCAAAGATACGCGGAAGGCATCGTCTTTGAATGAGAAGCTAACGCTTGCGTTAAGCATGCTGTAGTCAGGTAACAATGAGTGAGGATTGAATTCACCCGTGTTGCCTGGCAAGTCAGAGTACTGTTCATCGGTATAGATGTAAGACGCGTTGTAGTAAACGTCAAAACCATGCTCTGTTTCCATGAAGTACTCCGCTGACAGTGAGTATTTCATGTCAGGTGAGAATGGAACATCCAATCCCGAACGGTCGGTACACTCTGCCTCTTCAGGACAATTAAATCTATCGATCTCAGCCTTGGTGTACGCAGCGCCACCGATTAGCGTTAGGTTGTCGGTTGCGTTCCACATAAAGTCTACTTCAACGCCTTGGGTCGTCACATCACCAGCATTGGTAAGGCGCGTGATACATGCGCCGTCAGAACAATCAAAGTTGTTTGCTTGGAAGCCTTCAATGTCAGTGCTAAATAGCGCGATATTTAAAAGTAGATCGCGACTTGCGTACTTATAGCCAATTTCGTAAGCGTCAGATTCTTCCGCGCCAATAGGGCGTCCGTCATTCTCTGGGTTGAAGTTATAGTAAACATTGAAACCAGGGCCTTTGTAGCCTTGAGAATAGGTTGCATAAACCATTTGATTTTGGTCGAGATCGTATTGAACACCAAGGCGGCCAGACAAATTGGTTTCATCTACCACACCTTCTGCATCGGTGTTCTCGGTCGCAGGGCGAACGCCCACACCGCGGCGTCCATATTCGTCGTTACTTATACGACGGTGAGTGTAAGACACTTCATCATCGGTATAGCGAAGACCGAAAATAAGGCGTAAGTCATCGCTTAAGTCGTAGGTGCCATCTCCGTAAACGGCCCAGTTATTAAACTCAGTGCTCATGAATGCCGTGGCAGACACAATGTCGTTGGCATTACATGTCACACCTAGTGAATTAGCGTAAGCGTCTAGGTCAGAAAGTGCGTCTGTCAGCGCGTCTCCAGACAGGTTATTCTGCGCATAGAATGTCAGTGCTTGGTCAAGTTGAAGGTTATTGTTTTGGCAACTTGCATCACGAGTGAAGTTACGCTCTGAATCCATGTTCCAGTAGAACATACCGGCTAAGAAGTTGAATGGGCCAGCTAGGTTTGATGCAACACGGAATTCTTGAGAAAACTGACTCCATTCTTGCTCACCTACGTCATGCAGCTGAAACGGCACTCCAAATACTGGCTGGTCGCTGTCGCCAGCAATAGACGTAAAATCACCTTCGCGGAATTCTGTATTTTCCCACGAGCGCTGGGCAGTGATCGACGTGAAGGTGTAGTCACCAATGGTTTTGTCCACTTGTACGGAGAAGGCCGAGTGGTCGTCAATAGTGCGAGATTCGAAGTCATGATCAATTTGACGCTGCTCTAAATCGATACCGTCGGCAATGGTCTCACTGTTGGGCGCTGCCTTTGAGTCGGGATTTCGACCGCTAGATACGCCTTCTAAATCAGCACAACAGTCGTCATCCGCGCTGTAAATTTCGCTAATGAACTTTACTTTTAAATCATTGGTTGGCTCGTAAACCACAACTGCACGGGCACCTTCACGGTCATAGCCGTTTACTTTTTCATTGTTGTAAACGTTGTCGATATAGCCGTCGAATTTACCTTGGAAGACGGTTAAGCTGGCTGAAAGGTCGTCGGTTAAGCCACCACTTACTGTGCCTTTTAAACGGTATTCGTTATCTTGATAAAACTCAGTAGAAAGACTGCCTGTGAGCTCCTGAGAAGGATCTTTTGTGGTGATGTTTACCACACCAGCAGAGGCGTTCTTGCCAAATAAAGTACCCTGTGGACCACGTAATACCTCAATTCGATCTACATCGTACAAATCGGCAAACGCTTGACCAGAACGCCCTAATACAACGCCATCTACCACCGTGGCTACGCTTGGCTCTGCGGCGATACTAAATGAAATTGTTCCAATACCACGAACGGTTAAGGCTGAATTTCGAGTTGTTGTCCCTTTGCGGAAGCTCACAGAAGGCACAAGCGCTTGTAGATTTTCAACATTGTTAGCAAAGGCAGATTCTATCTGGTCACCGCGTAACACTGATACAGCAACGGGCACATCGCTGATGCTTTGAACACGCTTTTGCGATGTAACGACAATTTGTTCAAATGATTTATCATCTTTTGAGGCGTCGACTTGCTCTGTATCTGCCTCTTGCGCAAATGCATTGGTGTGAAGTAGCAATCCAGATGTCATAGCAAGGGTTACCGCCTTGCTGATGAGTGATCTCTTTGTATTCATGTTGTTCTCCAGGGTGTTTCGCTTATCACGCCCTCACTTACACCTTGCTACCTTTAGTCGGATACAAAAGCATTTGAGCAAGTAATCGGCGTTTCGTTTTTTATTCTGGCTGCGTAGGGTACAGCGCTACGCGTATTATTCTTTCAATAGCAAAATTCAATAGCGTAAAAATACGGTCTTCTATATAAAAGATATCTTGCATCTGATGTCTTATATAAGAGTGATTAAGTTAAACAATTGTTAAGCCGTTTGCAAACGTTATGTTAATTTTTTTGTGTTTTTTCTATACAAAAATGATGAAGGAGAGTTAGGCGTGCTGAGAAGCAAGGCGCTTCAAGCCTTGCTCATACTTTACTCGCCACCATTTCAGACTTATACCAATTGCCACGAAACATGTTGCCCACAAGCCGACTAGTGCAGGGACAAACGCGTTGCTTAGTCCATTCACAAAGCCTACAGGAGAGAACATCAGGTAAAGCGTTGCGATAAGGCCAACAAGCACGATGGCGCAGGGAATGGCATAGCGCCATGGCGTCATATTGACTTCAGCCTTTGCAGTGAAATGCCATGGAGTAGTCATTGGGTAGAGCCTGCCTATAGTCAACATAATAGCCAATTCAATAGCGAACAAAATGGCGTAGATATGGATAAAGTTAATATCGACTTCCCATACGAACTTAAGCAGTCCATAGGCAATTACGTGGAAGATAATCGCGACTTTTGCCGCCAGCGCAGGAACGCGTTTTGTAAATAGGCCAACAAGCACAATAGTGATAACGGGAATATTGTAAAAGCCAGTGAATATGCGAATGATTTGCCACAATCCTTCAGGGGCAAACATAAGCAGCGGCGCCGTGATAAAAGAGAGCACAGCAATAACAATACTGGTGATCTTGGCAACGCGAATAAGCTTTTCGTCGCTCACTTTGTCTTTTTTGAAGGGTTTGTATACGTCTAAGCAAAATAGGGTGGCAGCACTGTTAAGCAGTGAATTAAAAGAGCTAAACACCGCACCAAGCAATACTGCTAAAAAGAAACCCGACAAATACTGTGGGAGTACATCTTTTACTAAATGAGGGTAGGCAAGGTCGATAGTTTGAAGGTTTTCGTCTTGATATAAGTGATAAGCAATCACGCCTGGTAACATCATCATAAAGGGCACAAGCACTTTAAAATAGCCAGAGAACAACACCCCTTTTTGGCCTTCAACCAGATTTTTAGCGCCTAAGGTTCGCTGAATTACGTATTGGTTAGTACCCCAGTAAAACAAATTGGCTAAAATCATACCCGTGAAAATAGTACCAAAAGGAACAGGGTCGTCGGGACCACCTATAGCATTGAGCTTTTCAGTTTCCGTTGTAGCAATAGTAGATAGACCTTGGCTAAAGCTGCCGTCGCCTAAGGCCACCAAGCCAAGAACGGGAACCAATAAACCCACAATTAAAAGGCCAACTCCATTAATCGTGTCTGATACGGCTACCGCTTTTAAACCACCGAAAATGGCATAGAGAGCGCCAATCGTACCGACTATGACGATGGTAAGTACCAGTCCCACCTCATAGCTTACGTTGAAAAGCCCGGGTACATCAAAAAGCCTAAGCACGGCAATAGAGCCAGAGTAAAGCACCGATGGAATGGTAACTAACGAATACCCCACCATAAACAAAACTACCGTCATTCTGCGAACGCTATCGTCGAAACGGTCGCGTAAAAACTCAGGTAGGGTGGAGAAAGCGCCTGCTAAGTAACGAGGCAAGAAAATAAGCGCCATAATAATGGTAGAGATACCAGCGGTAACTTCCCACGCCATAGCGCTTAAGTTATACCCAAAGGCAGAGCCATTTAATCCAATAAGCTGCTCTGCGGAAAGGTTGGTAAGGATCATGGACCCAGCAATAAAAGTGCCGGTCAACCCTCTTCCTGCAAGGAAGTAACCGTCTTGCGTGTTTACTTCCCCTTTTGTTTTCATGTAAGAAATAACGGCAACCAGTGCCATAAATGCCATGCATGACAATAGGGTAAGGGTGATATCCATGAACTGCTCCTATGCGCTACGCTGGCCAATGTGTGGTGTTCGACATATCCATATCGGTATGTTGAACATCTGGGCCCATTACAATGCGACTGCCTTTTTGTATGAACACCGCCACATCGTTAAGCGCAAGTATTTCTTCTCTGTATTGCTCACCCTGCACGACTTCTTCGGTACCAAAACGTATCCATTCACCTTTTGGTAAGTAGTATTTAATTTTTCCGCCGGGCACCACGCAAGGCACAACAAGTAGGTCATCACCGCACATAAATTGTTGTTCAAAACCGTGCGAAAGCGGCTGTTCAGGGAAGGCTAACGCCATGGCGCGCTGAACCGGAAGTCCTGTTTGTGATGCTTTTTCTGCGGTTTCCTTTAGGTATGGAATAAGCTTATATCTTAGCTTAAGGGCCTCAAATACTGCATTGGAAGCGGCATCGCCGTAGGACCAGGGTTCACGAGGGCCAATACCGTGCAATCGCATGTGGGCACTAAACACTGACGCTTGTGCCCATCTTACGTAAAGTTCTGCATCTCGGGTGTCTTTGTAAAACCCGCCTATATCGGTAGCGAAAAACGGCCCGCCTGACATACCCCAGGACAAACTGCCACGAATACTTGCGGCTAGGCCATGCCAGTCGGCTTGCGGGTCACCGCCCCATTGTGATGGGTAGCGCTGACTTCCTGTCCAAGCCGAACGGCTAAATAGGAAAGGACCTGTTTTGCAGTAAGCGTCGGCAGCCTCGTAGACACAGCGGTTGTAAAGCATACTGTAAACGTTATGTAGACGATTACCTGAATCACCGCTATACGACAGCATATTGTCGTCTTCCAGCTGTTCGCCAAAGTCGGCTTTTATCATGTCCACGCCAAGGTCAAATAAAGGCTTGTGCGAGGTTTTCCAAAATTCGTAAGCGTCTGGGTGGGTAAAGTCTAAAATACCTGAGTCTGGCAAAGGCGTAAGTACTTCGCCAAATGGGCTTAAGTCCCACGCATAGCGGTACGCTTCGCCAGTGCGTTTGTCCTTTATCAGCCAACCCTTTTCGGCCGCCTTTTTGTAAAGGGGGTTTTTCACTGAAACCATGGGGTATTCCCATACGCAAATCTTAAAGCCTAACGCTTTAAGTTCATCAATAACCGGCTGAGGATCGGCGTAGCGTTTAGGGTCCCACTCAAAAGCAAAGCGGGTATCAGTGTCTTGCCATGCGCGACCATCAAGGGTAATAACATCGCAAGGCATATTCTTTTCGCGCACTTCGCGGGCAACGGCGAGTAGCTCGTCGGCGTCTTTATAATACGCTTTAGACAGGATTACACCTAAGCTCCATGTTGGAGGCGTTGGTGCGAAGCCTGTTAACTCACTGTAGGTTTGAAGGCATTTAGCTGGCGAGTCTTGATGGAACAAGAACATGTCGAGTAGGTTATCTTCTACTAAGCACACGTAAGCTCGCTGTGACCAAAGTGCATATCCCACACCATGAGTAACGGGAGCGGGGGTATGTACAAAAAGATTCCAGCCTTCTGGGCTCCATGCGTATGGTGTGTTTTTATAAGACTTTTCGGCGTTTACGCCTAAAGCGTCGTGGTTGTATGAGCGAATTAGCTGGCCGCGTTTATCAAGCTTGCCCCATTTCTCTCCAAGACCATAAACGGCTTCGTCGTAGCTAAGCTCTAAACTTACTAACCAACCTTTGTCGGTTTTAGCGAATGGCGGCAAGCGATGCTGACGTACAAAGTGGCCGTCGGTGGCGCTTTGCTGAACTAAAACGTCATTCTTATATAGCTTGAAATGAAGAGGTGCGGCAAAAACTTCTAATCGATAGTCGCCTGCTACCAGGGTGCTGTGAGACTGATCACCGGAAAGTACTAGCGATAGCCTTTCCGGCGCTTGAGTAAGCATACCAAAATTATCTGCTGCATTTACGTTACTTTGAATGCGTAAACCAAACTGACTAATACTTAGACTCAACTCACCATATTGGGTGGGGACAATAAGTGTCTTATCATCCGACAAAAAGGGCTGCTCAGTAATGTCAGCGGCTTTAATATCGTTCCATTCTGGCTCATTTACACAAAACGCGTTACTCATTTCTACATTACCCTTCATGTCTTATATAAGACATAAGTTAATGAAATGTAACTTGGGTGTCAATCTGCAATTAGAAAATTATGAAGATTTAGATCCGCGTCCACTATCAAGCCGTCTTATATACTGATATTTTGGACAATAAGGGTTACGCCACTTAATGCAAGCATGGTTAAGGCTAACAGTCGAACAGCGGCAGCGGATACGCGAGCAGCGAGAATTCGTCCTAATCGCGTGAAAATTAAAATGACGGGAATGGCGAAAACAGCAGACAGAAACACTTCTGTTGAGGGCAAAGTACCAAACGGTATTATGGCAAGGCGTATAAGTGAGGTAACACTAAATACGGCCAGCAGCGTTATCCTGATTTCATTAATTGGCCAGGTTTGTCGATAACACTGAAATACCACAGGTGGGCCAAAGGTAGAAAAAAGACCACCTAGCAATCCACCTAGAGCGCCAGCGATAGAAAAACCGTATGCGCGACCAGATGGCTGTGTCCGCTTTCTTTTTATTAATAAAAGGCCACAGCAGCTGAGAATAGCCAAGCCAAGCAGTAAATTGAGCCAAGTTGCCATCCCAACAGACAGGTATTCCAACAATGCGTAGCCTACCGCCATAAATGGTATACCGCTAACCAGTATAATAGTGAAAGCACGTCTATTTATTTGCTCCGTGTTTTTCGCTACTAAGCTGATGGAATTGAAAAGACTTAGAAAACTCACCATAAAGGTGGTCGCCGTAAGCGGCAAGATGCCGAATAACGTAAAGCTTGATACCACCATAAGGCCAAAACCAAACCCGCTTAAGGTCTGTAGCAGTGTCGCAAGCCCTAATAGCGCAAAGATGGGAAGCAGTGTTTCCAAAAGCATCACGTGTAATTCCTGCAATGTATGTGATTTATATCAAAAGTGCGCTATAACTCTTGTGTATGATATAACAACAAAAATTAAGCGTTTAGGTTAGGGTTCATGTCTTCATCTCAATTCGATCACAAACTCAGCGGTCCAAGTCTTGCCTTTCAGCCGCTGTATCAACAAGTCGCTGAATACATTAAGCAGCTTATTGTCGAGCGCCGTTGGCAACCAGGCGAGATGCTACCTAGTGAGTTTAAGCTTGCTGACGAATTCAATGTTAGCCAAGGAACCGTTCGCAAAGCGCTAACATTGTTGACAGATACCAAAATTGTAACCCGTCGTCAGGGGGTCGGTACATTTGTTTCTGAGCATACGGCACAAGATGCGCTGTTTCGTTTCTTTCCGTTACAAGCTGACGGAAAAGGTGCTGACCTACCCAAAGCTGAACTGTTAAGTAAAGAGCTGGTCGAGCCAATTGAAGGTGTCCAAACTGCACTATCAATTACCGCTAAAGACAAAGTAGTGAAGCTTAAGCGTAGGCGAATTCTCGATAACGAATTTTGTATGCTTGAAACTATTTATTTACCGTCTAAGCGATTTCCTGACATCGAGAAGCGAGAAGATATTCCGCATACTCTGTATCATTTTTATCAAACGGACTATAACCAAACTGTATTTAAGACCCGTGACAGCATTAAAGCGGTTTTGGCCTCAAAAAGTGATGCAAAAAGCTTAGGTATCGAAAAAGGAATGCCGTTACTTATGGTTACCCGCGTCACTGAGTCTATTGACGGTAAACTCATTGAATATCGTGAAAGCAAATGTAGAACTGACCACTACCATTACCAAGTTGAACTTGATTAATCCTTTGCTATCAACGCCAAACCGTTCAACCACAACGTTTTAAACGTCCGTTCCTATCAAATTGTTTCTTACCGACTCTCGAACACCTAGCATAACAAGGTAACGCTTTACCTTGTTATGCCACCGCTAGACATTTCTTTTTATTGCACTCCAAACTTTTCATTAAGTTTGTTAACACTTTGTTGACATCGGTATATCTGTGTAATAACTTATGTCTTATACAAGACTAAAGTTTGAAGCTGAAGTTATACAAGAGCATACTGCAAAAGTAAACCGCGGCTTTTTATCTTTGCAGTACGTTTAAGAGAAAGTCCGTACTAGCTTAAAGCAACGAATTCTAAGGTGAATGAAACAATGAATAAGATACCAGAGGTAGGTTTTGGTTTTTGGAAGGTCGATACTGCCATATGTGCGGAAACCACGTACCAAGCGATTAAGGCTGGCTATCGACACTTAGATTGTGCCGCTGATTACGGCAATGAAAAGGAAGTGGGTGAAGGCATTAAGCGAGCGATTGATGAAGGCTTATGCACCAGAGAAGAGCTTTGGGTTACTTCTAAACTATGGAATACCTTTCACGCCCCTGAGCACGTGGGTCTTGCTTTAGAAAAAACCTTGTCAGACTTACAGTTAGATTATGTAGACTTATACCTGATCCATTTCCCGATAGCGCAGAAATTTGTGCCTATCGAGACCCGTTATCCACCAGAATGGTTTTACGAACCTGATGCTGCCGAGCCTAAAATGGAACTCGCGCCTGTACCTTTGCATAAGACATGGGAGGCAATGGAGTCGCTTGCCGATAGCGGAAAAGCAAAACAAATTGGTGTGTGTAATTACAACACCGGTTTGCTTAACGACCTGATGAGCTATGCGCGTATTAAGCCAGCCATGCTGCAAATTGAATCTCACCCGTACCTTACGCAAGAGCGACTAATTCGTTTGGCAAAAGACTATGGACTGGAGGTGACGGCCTTCTCTCCGCTAGGTGCCTTATCTTATCTAGAGCTTGAAATGGCTGATCAGACGGAATCAGTGCTTGAGCAAAGCGTAGTAAAAGCCGCGGCAGAAGCCCATGGTAAAACGCCCGCGCAGGTTGTCTTGCGTTGGGGAATTCAGCGCGGTAACGCCATCATTCCAAAAACGTCAAAAGTTGAGCGTATGAAAGAAAACCTCGCACTTTTTGACTTCTCACTCAGCGACAGTGAAATGCAGGCAATATCTGCATTGAACGTAAATCGCAGATTTAACGATCCAGGGCACTTCTGCGAAGCTGCCTTTAACCGTTTCCACCCTATTTACGACTAGGAGTTAGCTATGAAAAACGTCAATGACAGCTCTGCGGTAGCCTACGCAAGTGTACCTACTCAGCACAATTATAACGGCGGTGTGTTCCCTGAAATAGTCGTGAACAACGAGGGTTGTACAACGGTAGAAGAGACCGGTGCATTTGTAAAAGCAAATCAATCAGAGCTTGAAGCAAAACTTGCAAAGTCGGGAGCACTACTTTTTCGAGGGTTTCCAATTGATTCCGCAGAGACCTTTGACGTTTTCTCAGCAGGCTTCGGCTATCCTAACTTTACCTATCAGGAGTCGTTGTCTAATGCCGTGCGTATTAACTTTACTGAGCGCGTGTTCACAGCAAATGAAGCGCCGAAAGACGTAGAAATTTTTCTACATCATGAAATGGCGCAGACGCCTATTTCACCTAGCAAGCTGTTTTTCTTTTGTAAGACTGCAGCGGATGAGGGGGGAGCAACGCCTTTGTGCCGCTCCGATAAATTGTTTGAAGCATTGAAGGAAGAAAATCCGGCGCTTGCTAGAGACTTTAAAGAGAAAGGCCTTAAATATACGACTACTATGCCAGCAGCCAATGATGCCAATTCTGGCCAAGGAAGAAGCTGGAAAAGCACGCTAAGCGTTGAGTCATTAGAAGAGGCAGAAGCTAAATTAAAAGAGTTAGGATACACCTGGCAATGGTTGGAGGATGGTAGTCTAAGAGCCATTACGCCTGTCTTACCTGCGGTTATCGAACTTAGTGATGGCTCAGAAGTGTTCTATAACCAGCTAATAGCTGCGTATATGGGATGGAAAGGCGTAAGGGAAAACCCGTCGTCGGCAATTACTTTTGGCGATGGAAGTGCAATTCCTAAAGCCGGTTTAGAGCGCGTTGCAGAACTGTCTGAAACTTACACCTTTGACTTAGAGTGGCAAGATGGTGACGTGGCTATTGTTGACAATTACCGTGCAATGCATGGCCGCCGCCCTTATTCTGGCGAGCGAAAGCGCGTAGTGCTTGTTGCGCTTGTGGCCTCAGAGCGATAAAAGAAAATGAACGATATAGCAGTAAAATGTAAAAATATTTGGCCCGGGCTAGGAATTGCAACCATTACCGGTATGGCGGCGCTCTTTTTGAGTGAGCATTACAATGCCCCTGCTATGTTGTTCGCATTACTTTTGGGTATGGCCGTATCGTTTTTGTATCAGAACGATACGCCCTGTGCGTGTGGTATCGATTTCACGGCAAGTACTCTTCTTCGCGCTGGAGTTGTTCTGCTTGGTCTACGCATTGCGCTAGGTGACTTAGCGGTACTTGGGTGGCAGACCGCTCTTATGCTGGCCTCTGCCATACTCACAACAATTATTGTCGGAGTGGGTCTCGCCAAATTACTCGGGTTACAAAAGCGTTTTGGTGCATTAACGGGAGGCTCAGTAGCCATTTGTGGTGCGTCTGCGGCTCTCGCCATTTCCACCATTCTTCCCAAGGGAGAAAACCACGAAAGAGACACGTTGCTGACGGTTATTGGCGTAACCGCTATGTCGACCATCGCCATGGTGCTCTACCCAATTGTGGCGGCGCAGTTGGGCATGAATGATACGGAAGCTGGCATTTTCTTAGGCGGCACTATTCACGATGTGGCGCAAGTTGTGGGGGCAGGTTACTCGGTGTCTGACAGTGCAGGCGACATGGCGACACTGACCAAGCTGGTACGAGTAGCCATGCTAATGCCAGTGGTACTCATTATGATGATTGCCATTAAACACTTTTACAAAGCCAAAAGTCAGGCTGACGGGGCGCAAGTGCCTAAAATGCCGATGTTTCTAGTTGGCTTTATTGTACTTATGTTACTCAACAGCTTTGTAACCCTACCCGAAGTAGTTATTGAGACGGGGACCCAGATATCACGCTTCTTCTTAGTCGTTTCAATTACGGCAATCGGTATGAAGTCTAACCTTGGTAAGTTAGCCGAAGTCGGTATGCTGCCAATTGTAATGATTGTGGCAGAAACGCTGTGGATTGCACTGCTTATATTGGGCTATTTGTTCGCAATATAGTGGGATTTTTTGCGCGATTTATCACAATTATTCTTAATGCACTCTTAATACACAAAGCACTCAATGACGAGGTGGTAGCAGTGAAAAAACATGGCCTTCACGAACTGTACGCTAAGGACCCTGTAAAGGCCGACGAACAGGTTTTTCAGCGAACTAGCAACGCGCTGACTCGGCGTGGCTTTATCAAAGGTCTGAAGTCTCTGTCTTTGCTACTTGGTGCTGAAGTCGTTTACGGTCAGTTCATGCCAGCAGGACTTATTCCCGCTGCATTTGCTCAGTCGAACACGCCTTTTTCTATCGAGGGAAAAGACGGGCTAACAATACTTAACGACCGGCCAATTAACGCTGAAACGCCAGCGCACTTACTTGATGATGCGGTTACGCCTGCCTCTCGATTTTTCGTAAGGAATAATGGTATTCCCCCGCAAAAGCCAGACGCGAGTACGTGGACGCTTACTATTGAAGGGGAGTCGGCCGAGCAGTCAAAAACCTTCACGTTGGAAGAGCTCAAAACTCAATTCAAACATTACTCATACCAACTAACGCTGGAATGCGGCGGTAATGGACGTGCCGAGTTCTCGCCAGCAGCGACGGGGAACCAATGGACTACCGGAGCTGTGGGATGCCCTAAATGGACAGGTGTAAGGCTTAAAGATGTACTCACGTCAGTGGGCGTAAAAGATAGCGCTGTTTACATTGGCTATTATGGTGATGACCAGCATTTAAGCCGTACACCGGGCAAAGCGGCTATTTCTCGCGGGGTGCCGATAAACAAAGCGATGGAAGATGAGTCGTTGATTGCATGGGCAATGAATGATGAACCTCTACCTTTAATGAATGGCTATCCGCTCCGACTGGTTTTTGGTGGTTGGCCAGCGTCTACGTCTGGCAAGTGGCTTAAGAAAATAGTGGTCAGAGACCGCGTGCATGACGGTGCAAAAATGCTGGGCAAAGCGTACCGACTCCCTTGTAAACCTGTTGCTCCGGGGGCGAAAGTAGCCGATGAAGATATGTGTATCATTGAAGCTATGCCTATTAAGTCACTCATTACTTTTCCACAGTCGGGCACTGATCATCCTTTGGCCAAGAAACTAAGCGTGCGCGGTCATGCATGGAGTGGCGAGGGTAAAGTGGCTGAAGTGTACACATCTATTGATTTCGGACAAACGTGGCAAATAGCAGAGCTCACGCTTCCCGTAAATAGACATGCATGGCAGCAATTCACTACAAAAATAGCTTTTCCTCAACAAGGTTATTTCGAAATATGGGCCAAAGCCGTAGATGAAAATGGAAAAGCACAACCTATGGTATTGCCGGGCTGGAATCCAAAAGGCTACTTAAACAATGCCTGCCATCGCATTGCTGTGCGGGTTGTGTAAAACACATGGTACCGAGTAACGTGTTTGAGATATGGAGCGCTCGCATGCGCCGTCTATTCGTTTTTGTTTCTATTATGGCAGGGTTAGTTAGCACACCACTGGTTGCGGCCATCAATGAAAGTAGCGATAAAAATAGCGGCTCAAGTATGCATTCCGCTGACGCCACGACTGTGTCTGTTGACCCCCAGTCAGGTCTTACTGTAGCGCCCGGCTATAATCTAGTGGTTGCACACTGTAGCGCATGCCATTCGCCTTCACTAATTACACAGAACGCAATGAGCAGAGAGAGATGGCTTGAAACTATTCGATGGATGCAAGACACGCAAAAGCTATGGCCATTAGGTGATGCGGAGCCCGCTATCCTAGACTATCTGACGTTGTGGTATGGTCCTAAAAAAGGCGCCCGTCGCCCGCCCCTAGAGCCGCATCTACTGCCACAAAAATAAAGCTCGTCTCAACCGAGCGTTTTATTTCATCAGTTTTTCAAGATTCCGCCGATACTCATAGCATAACGCTACTTCAGACTAATAGTTAAATGGTCTGGATATCTGTTAATCTGAACAAAATAACTCTATAAAAAACATATCGGTAACCACACATGTTTGTATCTCGCAGTAAATACGAAGAAAAAGAAGCGCAAGTACGTAAACTAGAAGCAAGAGTGCAAGAAGCCTTAGACAAAATTGACGTTTTAGAGGCAGAAAATAGTGAACTCATTAATGCCATTGAGGCTGCAAACGGTCAGCATGCATCGTCGAACGATTCCGTTGTAATGAAGTGCATTGTTGATGCAATGCGTCAATTAGAAGGTATTCGTGAAACGGTGTTGGCTACTTATCAACGTATCGATGCTGAGAACCAGTCTGTTGCTAATATTAATGAGTTGTTTAGTGATTCTGCGACTACATTAAGCAAAATTGTTACCGACATGAGCGGGCTTAATGTCCAAATGGGCAGCATGAGCGAACGTATATCGGGGCTATCAACAACAGCAGATAACATTAATAAATTTGTTACTACTATTACGAGTATTTCTGACCAAACTAACTTACTTGCGCTAAACGCTGCTATCGAAGCTGCGCGAGCAGGCGATGCAGGCCGCGGGTTTAGTGTTGTTGCTGATGAAGTACGTGCATTGGCGACAGAAACCAACAAATCAGCAACAGAAGTATCTGAGTTGGTGAACGGTATAATTCAGTCTACTTCCAAAGCGGTTTCAGGTGTCAATGAACTGCGCGGAAACAACGAGCAGCTAGAGACCGGCATTAATCAGCTAAATGGCAGCTACGAAGTTATGGTGCAACACTGTGACAGTATGAAGTCCACCATTAGCGAAGGCGCAATTGCTACGTTCATTCAAACAGTAAAATTGGATCATGTAGTGTGGAAGGCCGAGGTTTATGCAGTGCTGTGCGGCTACAGCAATAAATCTGTGGCGGACTTTGGCGATCATAAGAACTGCCGCCTTGGGCAGTGGTATAGTGACAATGCTAACAAAGCGATTGGCCAGACAACGGCATTCAGAGAGATTGAAGCGCCGCATGCAAAAGTGCATAGTAGCGGTATCGCTGCCGTTCTAGCTAAACAAAATGGCAACAATGCTGAGGCAGATGCTAAGCTTATGGAAATGGAACAAGCCAGTGAGAGAGTACTAACACTACTTGATAGGCTAGTTAATTAGCGCCCGTAGAGCCTTGCGGTTCAACTGGCCCTATTGAAAAGCGTGGCGCCCGAATTCATAGCGGCGCCCAAAACGGAGGGCTTTTTGGTGAGTGAAACATCGTATTCCACCGAACAAGAGCGCATTCTAGAGCTGGAAGCCCGCGTTAACTCTTTAGAACGACAGCTTAAACGTCAAAAAATAGCGCGTAAAAACGCAGAGTCTTTTCTTGAAACCTACTCACAAGATGCTTACTTAGCGAATCAAGCGCTAAGAAAAGCCTTAAAAGATTCAAAACAGCGGGAAAGGGAGTTGTTGTACCTTAACCGTGCCGCATCACAGCTTTCAAATGCTCAGCCGGGTAAGAGTTTTATATTTTCTGCGCTGGAATCGGCGGTCGAATTTAGCGGTGCCCATTGTGGAAAAGCATTTATTGTAGAAGGTGAAGCGCTAACGGTGGGGGATGATAGTCAGGTGCTATCTCACGAAAACGGATGGTATAGCTCTCCCGAGCTCGCCAAACTTCTCAAAGACGAAACCCCTCTGACACTGCGCGAGAGCTATTCCCACTGGTGCGTTAATGCAGTGCAGCGACCAGATACAAAAGAAGAAGCAAGGCTACTTCACTTTATGCATGAAATGGCAGACGGCGAATTCGCTTGGCTCGTGTTGCTTACCAAAGACGATCACTTAGAAGAAGAAACGCTACACGTTCTTGATACCACCAAACATTATCTAAACATTACGTCTCGTTACCAGAACAAAAAAACTGAGCTCACCAGTCGGCAAATAGAACTGAGTTCGGTTAAAAAAGACAGAGACTTTCTAGAAGAAAGGCTGGTTAGTGCAGACAAGATGGCGATGTTGGGGCAACTTGCTGCGGG
The DNA here is from genome assembly GCF_017849675.1 of Alteromonas sp. AO-Serp. Classification (NCBI taxonomy): domain Bacteria; kingdom Pseudomonadati; phylum Pseudomonadota; class Gammaproteobacteria; order Alteromonadales; family Alteromonadaceae; genus Alteromonas; species Alteromonas sp. AO-Serp. The sequence goes on along the minus strand of NZ_JAFLMX010000217.1, from coordinate 23,243 downwards.
TATAGCACACGAAATCAATAACCCTATCGGTTATGTTCGAAGCAATACGGTGGTTGCAAAAGAAATTTTTAGCGATTATCAACACGCGTTAGAAGAAATAGGCAAGCTTTGTCGCACTGCTGGTGGAGAGGTAGAGTCGCAGTTCGAGGCGCTGGAAAAACGCTTTTCACTACAAGAAAGTGCGAGCGAAATTACAGAGATGTTCAATGAATCTCACGAGGGCATTGAACGTATTATTGAAATTGTAAAAGCGCTGCGAAGTTTTTCGTATCCTGGTTCAGGAAAGCATACACAAATTAGTGCCATTGACGCCATGAACACGGTGATCAAGCTCACGAATAACCTGCACAGGTACAAAAACAAACTTAATGTAGAAGTACCCGATAAGGATGTCTATTTCCTTGGTAATGCAGGACAGATTCAGCAGGTGTTGGTTAACTTTGTGACCAATGCTATTTATGCAACGCCAGAAGGGAAGTCCATAACACTAAAAGTGCAGCAAGATGACAAAAGCGCCATGCTTATCGTAGAAGACGAGGGTATTGGTATGTCGAAAGAAACACTGGATAGAATATTCACGCCCTTTTTTACAACTAAACCACCCGGCGAGGGAACAGGGTTGGGAATGTCTATTTCCATGACTATTGTTGAAGAGCACAACGGAAAGATAAATATCACTAGCGAAGAAGGAAAGGGTACGCGCGTTACCGTTTTGTTACCTCTAGCCTAAAGTATAAATTGCTTTCCTAAATAGCTGATAGAATATAGAATTTCTCTAATTTTTTCTTCCTGCTAGACAGAATTTGTTTATGTTCTAGTCTTAGGAGGTAAGCAACATTTCCTACGATTAACGGATGATTGCTTTGCTACATGGAGAAAGCACCCAATGAGAAATAATCAGCCAGTTACCCAAAAAGAGTACAAGTTTCCCGCACATCATCGTCTTATTTCATCTACCGATAAGCGCGGTGTAATCCAGCATTGTAACAGCGCATTTGTAGAAGCAAGTGGCTTCAGTCGCGAAGAGCTCATTGGCAAAAATCACAACATTATCCGTCATCCAGATATGCCTGCTCCTGTCTTCAAAGAAATGTGGCGTACTTTGGAATCAGGGCAAAGCTGGATTGGGTTAGTCAAAAACAGAAGAAAAAATGGCGATCACTATTGGGTTTCGGCGTTTGTGACTCCCGTTTATGAAGGTAAGTCAGTAGTAGGCTACGAATCTGTTCGAGTGCCGGCGTTAAATGACGAAATAGCACGCGCATCTAGTGTTTACGCCAGAATGCAGGAAGGAAAATCTGCGGTATCACCGATGTCGCGACTGGGGCAAGGGCTAATGCACATGGCGCCAGCAATATTGTTAAGCGCCCTACTTGTTTTAGTACTCGCGTTTACCCATGGTTGGGCAGCGGCAGGCATTGCGCTGCTTGGAGCTGTAGTTTTAATGATTGCTCAAGAAACCAAGACAAGAAAAGACTGGGGCGCGCTGCTTTCTCTTAGCCCAGAAAGCTACGCTAATGAAACGGTGGCACAAACCTACTTCCCAGACCCCCCTCACATAAGCCAAGCCAAACTTGCACTGGGGTGTGAACTTGCCAGAAATCGCACGGCATTAACCCGAATTAAAGATGCGTCAGCGGGGCTCGAATCGATAGCTAACACCACGCATCAACAAGCAGAAAGCACCAGTGCCGCGGTTGTTCAGCAAAATCAAGCTACACAGCAAATTGCGTCTGCGGTAACGCAAATGAGTCAAGCGATTCAAGAAGTTGCCGAACGAGTAGAAAGTAACGCAAAGAGCGCAAGGACAGCGGCATCTAATGTAGAGACAGGCAACCAAAAAGCAGAACAAGCCATGCAGGCGATTGTCGCCTTACGCGAGGCGGTTGAGTCTATCTCTACCACAGTGACAGAGTTGGCTCAGTCAACCAGCGATATTGGCGAAGCGGCCAATATCATCTCGACCATCGCTGAGCAAACTAACCTGTTAGCGCTTAATGCTGCGATCGAAGCTGCAAGGGCTGGCGAACAAGGAAGAGGTTTTGCGGTTGTTGCCGATGAGGTTCGTACTTTAGCTTCGAAAACTCGCGAATCGACCGATAAAATCCACAACATCATTAATGAATTGGCTGAGCGTTCTGACCGCGCTGTTAGGGTATCGACGGAAGGGCTAGCTTCAGCTGAGCACGGCAGCGCTATAGTAGAAGAAACCCGAGGTGCATTGTTTGAAATTAACAATGCAGTAAAAGGTATCGCTGATGCCACGGTAGAGATGTCTTCAGCGGTAGAAGAACAAAGCACGGTGGCAGAGCATATTAACCAGCAGTTAGTAGAAGTCGCTGACGGCGCGTCTGAAACCCAGCGTTCATCTGAAGCATCGCTTGCAGCAAGTCACGATTTGCGCGCAACGGTTAATCAGGTTCACGAGCTAATATTGCGTTTCAGTACAGATAAGCGAGTGGGAGAGTAATACTCTCTCCAGCTCGCTTAAGCTCGATCCATTAAAAGACCTATTGCCTATTGGCGCATAGATGTGGGGCTAAATAAAAGCCTATAAAACCGGAAACAACGCTGTAGGCATGGGTATTTATGAGTTCGCGTTTAGTCCCGCGTGTAGGCCGCGTCTGTAGGCCGCCACAGCGGGGAATAGCGAAACCAAGTATGTGCACCCCAGTATCAGTAAAATGATAATAACACTGCTTTGTCCAAACAGTGGGCTGCTTAAAAACAACCCATAGGTACTGCTTAACCAAGGTTTTAGTGCGCTCATAAGCCCAGCTACCAAGCCTAAACTCAGTGCGGCACTCACAATCGTAAGCAGCATCGCTTCAATCTGTATGAGTAGCAGTAAGGTAAACGGTCCTGCGCCTATAGTTCGTAAAACGGCGATTTCTTGATAACGCTCTCTCATCGTTGCCAGCAGCATAGTCGCAAGCCCAATTAACGCGCAGATGACGATAAGACCGGAAAGGCCAAGCAATAGCGATTCAACATTTCCCATAATTTGCCAAAGTTCTGCGAGTGCCATGCCCGGTAGAATAGCCATTAGCGGCTCTTTTTTACTTTGATTAATTTGATACTGAAGCTGCAGTGCAGTTACCCGATGTTTAAGCCCCAGCATCACCACGGATACTGACTCAGGCGTAAACGCTTCGCTATTGTAAACTGCATGTTCTTTTGTATGCTCGTCATGCTCATGCTCATGCTCATGCTCATGTTCATGCTCATGCTCGTTCGCCTTGTCAGCAGATTTACGGCCTAACATTGAGGTGGGCGAATGTTTAGGTCCTGTGTGGGCTTCTTCAAGTCCCTGTAGGGTAACGTATACGGCTTTATCTACGGGCGTACCGGTTTTCTTAACTATGCCTGAGATAGTGAAAGGGTGATCGTCATGGTTGTTGAACGATACGCTACCCAGACCATGGGAAATAATAATCTTATCCCCTACCTTGTACCCCAATGATTTGGCGATATCTGCGCCAATAACGGTAGACAGTGGCTGCGTAAATGTCGAGCCTGCTGCCATTTCAAGTGATTGCATATCACCGTATTTAAAGTGGTCGAAAAAGCTGTTGGTCGTACCTACTACTCTAAAACCTCTGTGGGTATCACCCAAAGATAGTGGGATAAGCCACGATACCTGCTTGTTAGATTGAAGCGCCGCAATACTTTTATATTCAATACCTTTGGTGGGAGTGCCTATATTAAACACTGATGACAGGAGTAAATTAAGCTGTCCACTTGGTGCGCCAACAATAAGATCTACACCAGAAACGGTGCGCGTAAAACTGGTTTTAACTTGGGTGCGAATAATGTCCACGCACAAAAGTAAACTAATGCTGATGGTAATGCTTAAAAGTGTGAGGATTGCCGTTGTTTTCCTGCGCTTTAAGCTTTCAATAGCAATGGTACTTAGCATTACGCACGCTCCTGTGCTTTTGGGGCCTCATCGCCTCGCGTTTTTATGTGGTTTGTACTTGGGCTTAATTCACTCATGCTGCAGTGGCGGTCGAAATAACTCTCCATGGCTTTATCGTGACTAACAAAAATCATGGTGCTTTCACCTGCAACGTCTTTTAGCAGCGACATAAAACTATCTCTGGCATCGGTATCTAGGGCAGAGGTAGGTTCATCGACAATTAATAATTGTGGGTCGTTAATCAGTGCTCTGGCAATGGCAACGCGCTGCTGCTGACCAATACTCAATGCGTCAGCTTTCGCATGCAGCACGTGAGAAGGCAGCTGTAGCTTGTCCAGTAAATGACGAAGCTTTGCGTCTGATGCTGTCTTGCTGACGTTTGTACTTGCAAAATACACCGCCGCATTAATGTTCTGTACCACAGAAAGGTAGGGAATAAGATTAAATTGTTGAAAAACAACGCCGATATTGCGCGCTCTAAACTTGTCCCGCTGTCGGTTCGATAATGCGGAGAAAGGCTGCGCTAATAAGGTAATGTCGCCCTGAGTTGGAGTTAATGTTCCGCACAGCAAATTGAGCAATGTGCTCTTTCCGCTACCCGAAGGCCCTGAGAGAAAAACGTGCTCACCTTGCGAAACTTGCCACGCTTTAATGTCAATGATGGGGGGACTTTCTTTGGTGTACGAAAACTGTAAATTGCTAACTTCAATCGCTGTGTTGCGCTCTTTATTCACTGCGTTGTGCCCTTCAGACACTGCGTTGCGCTGGGAGTGAGTGCTATTGTTTTTATTGATGGTATTCACGCTAAGCCCGACCTGTATTTACGTCTTATGTTCACATTAGCAAAAGCGACACGTCTGTTCACCCAGTTAAAAACCAGAGAAAACACATTGCCGCGTTGAGGTAATGTTATCAAATAACATTTTTGCGTATAGCTATGCTATCAGATCTCATCAGCCTAAAGCGGCAATTGCTCTTATTAATTGCTCATCATAACGACGCAAAAGAGAGGCGCGCCTAAATTATCAGCCGTTAGCTTGTAGCTTTACCACTTCTGCGCTTTCATCTTCTAATACGCTTTCTGCGGTAGCGCCTTTGAAAATCTTACTGATTTTATCTTTGTTTTTAGACAGCATGATGGTGAGCTCTTCCACTACGCTATCGTCTAGCTTGATGCCCTTCGCATGAATGTAGTCAGCAAGGTTATCTGCTGCATCGAGCATTTTGTCATACTGATCGGCTTCTTTTTTGTCGGTAGTTACCAATTTTTCTACCCCTTTGTGCGTAACAACATACTGTGTGGTAATGGCCATGGTAGGTCCCCTGTTTATTAAAGACACAAAAACTGTACAGTATTTTACTGTATAAATAAACAGTATTTTGATTAAATGTCTGAGCGTAGTGTTTGGGGAAAGGGCAAATGATTGCTCTAAAGGTGATTAATGCTTGTGCAATTAGTAACTGCTGCGTATAATGCGCGCCCTTACAGCCATCCCAATTCGTTCCTTGTCTCCATACAGTCGGCTGTACTGTCGAGGCTACAACCGTAAGGAGCTATAATGCGTCATTACGAAATCGTATTTATGGTTCACCCTGATCAGAGTGAACAAGTACCTGGTATGATCGAGCGTTATACCACAATCCTAAAGCAAGACGGTGGTCAGATTCATCGTTTAGAAGATTGGGGCCGTCGTCAACTGGCTTACCCAATTGAAAAGCTGCACAAAGCCCACTACGTACTAATCAATGCTGAAGCGTCTGCAGAAGCTGTTGATGAATTGGAAAATGCTTTCCGTTTCAACGACGTGATCCTACGTAACATGGTTATGCGCACTAAGACTGCTGTGACTGAGCCTTCTCCAATGATGAAAGAAGAGCCTCGTCGTGAGCGTCGTGACGATTCTGCTCCTCGCCAAGATCGCGCGGAAAAGAAAACTGAAACCACTGAAGACAACGCTTAAGGAGATCACCCATGGCTCGTTTTTTCAGACGTCGTAAGTTCTGCCGTTTCACTGCAGAAGGTGTGACTGAGATTGATTACAAAGATATCGCTACTCTTAAGAACTACATCACTGAGAGCGGTAAAATTGTCCCTAGCCGTATTACTGGTACAAGCGCAAAATATCAGCGTCAGCTGTCTTCTGCGATCAAGCGCGCACGTTTCCTTGCGTTGCTTCCGTACACTGATTCACACAAGTAATTTGGCGAATATAAGGGTTAGCTAAGATGAATATCATCCTACTAGATAAAATCGCCAACCTTGGCGGCCTGGGCGACCAAGTGACTGTTAAGTCTGGTTACGCTCGTAACTTCCTTTTCCCACAGGGTAAAGCGGTTCCTGCAACTAAAGACAACGTTGAAAAGTTCGAAGCACGTCGTGCTGAACTTGAAGCGAAAATTGCTGAGCAACTAGCTGCTGCTAACGCACGCGCTGAAAAAGTTGCTGAGCTTGCTGAAGTTACAATCGCAGCTCCTGCTGGTGACGAAGGTAAACTATTTGGCTCTGTTGGTACTCGTGACATCGCTGATGCAATCACTGCAGCTGGCGTTGAAGTACAAAAAGCAGAAGTTAAACTACCTACTGGTACTCTTCGTGAAACTGGTGAGTATGACATCGACTTACAACTTCACTCTGACGTTATCACTTCAATCAAAGTGATCATCATTGCTGAAGCGTAATCGCTGACGTATTTGAAAAAAGCCGCTCCTAGAGCGGCTTTTTTTTGCTCTAAATTTTTGTTCGATACTTAAAGAACAATACCAATCCGCATAGATGATTGCCCACCCAGAAGGTGCTGGTAAGTTTCCTAGCAAAGCGTGGGAATGTAGGAATGGCCGTTGCTTTTTAAATTCCCATAGTGATGCTTGCCAAACCTTCCCGAAGGGCGAGTTAAAAATATCCCTACCCTCACTCCACGTCGCGACGCCTAATTAACGGTGGGTGTAAGCAAATATGTCCAGCGCCGACAAATGGCGTATTTTTGAGGTCCACTCATCTGCGATAAATAACGTTTTTTAAACGGTGTTTAAACAAAATGTTAATAATCGCTGAAATTCTTAGTGTCATGGCTTTAAACTTTTTCTGTCATTCCTGCGACCTATAGTAAACCAAACAATAAAAAGCATAAGTGCCATATTATGGACATCACTAAGCAAGCAATAAAAAACGCGACTGGGGTAGGTATAGGAATAACACTGCTGGTATTTTTAGGGCTATATAGCCTGTTTAATTTACCTGTACAGCTGTTTCCTGACATTGAAAGACCGAATATTAACATCCAGACCTCGTGGCGCGCTGCGTCGCCCCAAGAAATTGAGTCGGAGATCATTGAACCTCAAGAGGAAGTGCTGCAAGGGATCCCTGGCCTTGAGTCGATGAATGCATGGGCAAACCAAGGTAATGCGTGGATTAATCTAGAGTTTGGTTTAGATACGGACATGCAGAAAACGCTCATTGAAGTGATTAGCCGCATGAATCGCGTACCGCCACTACCTCGCGATGCCTTGTCCCCTAATATTATGCTTGCTGGAAGTGGGGGAGACGCCCCCGCTTTGACCTACTTTTTTCTTCAGCGCCTTCCGGGCAATCCAAACGAAATTAATACCTATGTAACCTTTTTTACCGATGTCATTAAACCTCAGCTTGAGGCTATTCCAGGCGTGGCCAGAGCACGTATGGAAAGCGGGGTTGGCGGCGTTGAGGAGTTTCAAATTGTTTTCGACCCGTTTAAAGCGGCGCAGTTAGGCATTGACCTAACGGCAGTTGCCAACGAGTTGGGGCGTGCGAATGATATTTCAGGCGGCTTTGTCGATGTGGGCAGAAGACGCTATACCCTGCGTTTTGAAGGTCGCTACGAGCCTACGCAAATGGGTGAAATGATCCTTGAATGGCGAGACGGCAGCCCGATCACTTTAAATGACATTGCCGAAATTAAAATCACCCGCGCTGACGGTGCAAACTACAGTGTGCAAAACGGCAATCCGGCCATATCTATTCGCGTAGACAGACAAAACAACGCCAATGTTTTAGCTACCTTAGAAGCCGTAAAAGCAAAAGTTGCACAAATAAACGAACAGGACTTGGCCCCTGAACAGTTAGTAATGGCGCAAAGCTTCGATGCCTCAGTGTTTATCTATAGAGCGGTGCAGCTAGTTACCAGCAATTTATTTATAGGCGTGCTGCTTGCCATTGCCGTGCTTTGGCTCTTTATGCGCCAGCTGCGGGCAACGCTCATTGTGGCATTGGCCATTCCTATCTCACTACTTAGCACTTTTGTGGTGCTTCAACTTACCGGTCGCTCGCTCAATATCATTTCACTGGCAGGACTCGCCTTCGCGGTAGGTATGGTGCTAGATGCCGCTATTGTCGTGCTGGAAAACATTGTAAGAACGCGCAAGAGCGCCGAAGCCGAAATCGAAAATAAAGACCCAAATTCACAAACGCACATGGAGGATTGTGCCCATCGGGGAACGAAAGAAGTGTTTGGTGCCCTCATGGCGTCAACAGCCACCACCGTTGCTATTTTTATTCCCGTCATGTTTTTGGAAGATGTTGAAGGGCAATTGTTTGCTGACCTCGCTCTTACCATTGCCATTGCAGTGTGTATGTCGCTAGTGGTTGCGGTAACGGTATTGCCCGTCGTTGCCGCTAAATACCTTAATGGCAACATGCCAGCTGATAGCTTACAGCGGGTATGGGCTAAGATAACCCGCGCTATTATGTCGCTATCAAGTACGCCGCTTCGCCGCCTTGTATTAGTTCTAACACTCATGGGCGTGCCTATTACAGGTAGTGTTTTGCTTATGCCTTCCATGGATTATTTGCCGCCCGTAAAACGCGATGCCGTTGACGCCTTCTTAAGTTTGCCTGCGGGTGCCAGTGAAAACTTTATTAGTGAAGAAGTGATGCCAATTATCGTTGAGAGACTGCAGCCCTATATGGACGGAGAAAAGCAGCCAGCGCTGAAAAACTACTACATTATCACATGGCCAAATGGCGGAAATTTGGGTGTGCGCGCTAAAGATCAGTCTAAGGTCAAAGAGTTAGAAGCCATTGTTCGCGATGAAATTTTAAAGGATTTGCCGGATACACAGACCTTTTCACAACAAGGCAATTTGTTCGGCGGCTTTGGAAACGGTCGCTCAATCGACATTCATCTTCAAGGTACCGACCAAGCCATGCTCGGCATCGCTGCGCAAGCAGGTTTAGACAAATTGAGAGAAGTTTTCCCTAACGCTAATGCGCGTTCGAATCCTCCACTAGAGCAAGCTGAACCAGAGCTTCGCTTTTACCCTAATGACAGCAGAATGATGGAAGTCGGGTTAAATCGCGGCAGTATGGGGAACCTGGTACGTGCCATGGGTGATGGTATGTATGTGGGGGAGTACTTCGATGGCACCAAACGCATGAATATTATCTTTCGCTCAGCACCTTGGTTTACACCCGAAGACTTAAACAGCACGCCAGTCATGACGCCATCAGGCGAGGTGGTGCAATTAGGCGAACTGGTAGGTATTGAAAGAGCCGTAGGACCAAGCCGTATTCAGCGCATTGATGGTCGAAGAACCCTTACGCTAAACGTAAATCCGCCAGAGGGGATGAGTTTAGAAGAAGCCATGAAAGTGATTACCTCTGAGGTTGAACCTGCCATTATGGCCATGATGCCTACCGATGGCGCTATTAATTATGGTGGTAGCGCGGATAGCTTAAAAGGCGCTATTGCCTCGATGGCTGATAACTTTCTTTTTGCCATGGTGTTGCTACTGCTGTTAATGGCGGGGTTGTTTAAATCGTTAAAAGACAGCGTGCTGGTAGTACTTTCTATTCCGCTAGCCACGGTGGGCGGGGTGATTGCTATTCGTATCATGAACATCTTTACCTTCCAGCCCATGGACCTGTTAACCATGATTGGCTTCATTATTTTGCTAGGGCTTGTGGTGAACAATGCCATTTTACTCGTGCATCAGACTCGTATAGGAGAGCAAGAAGGGCTGACCCGTGATGACGCGGTAGAACAAGCCATCAAACTACGTTTACGGCCTATCTTTATGAGCACGCTGACTTCAATCTTTGGCATGCTGCCCCTGCTGTTGCTACCAGGTGCAGGCAGCGTTATTTACCGAGGTCTTGCGGCTGTTATTGTGGGAGGAATGACGGTGAGTACCATATTCACCTTGCTATTACTGCCTACCTTGCTGCGTATGACGGCTTCAAAGTCACCTGTAAACATACTCAAACCCCTGGCCGAGCGCATAGAGAGCACTGGCGCTTCGCCGACTACCTCATCCACCGCAAAACAAAATAAATACAACGATCATGTGTAAGGAAAAGACAACCATGAAAGCAACGACTTCTACTCTCGCCCTTAGTGTGTTTACCTTATTTGCAAGCTGTGTATCGTTGAGCGCACAAGCACAGGATAGCAATCAACCACCGCCGGTGCTGGTACAAATAGATGAAGCCAGAGAGCAAGCGATTTCACAACTTACCTGGGTTCCTGGAACGGTACTTAGCGTTATCGATGCGAACCTAGCCTCTGAGGTAGACGGTCGCATTACTTGGATGGCAGATGTAGGTGATGTGGTAAAAGCGGGGGAGCCTTTAGTTAAAGTCGACGATACTCGCTTAAGTATTACCCGCAATCAAAATGCCTCAAATATTGCCAGATGGCAGTCGCAGGTTGAACTGTTTACCAAACGTCTCGCGAGGTACAAAAACCTTCAGGCCAGTCAAAACACGTCCAGAGGTGAGTTAGAGGAAGTGGAAGCTGACTTAGAAAATGCTAAGCAGGAGTTAGCGCAAGCCAAATTGGATTTAGAATTCACCGAGTATCAGATAGCACAAAGCAGTATTCGTGCTCCCTTTACGGCTTTGGTGGTTGAAAGGCTGCAGTCGCCGGGCGAATACACTGGGGTAGGGCAAACCCTGCTTCGCGTGGTAAACCCTGATAGTGTTGAAGTTCAGGTGCGCGCACCGCTCAACGTATTACCCTATATTGCTAACGGCATGAGCGTAAGCGTTCACAATAACGTGAACCAAGTAGAAGAATCTATTCGTGCCATTGTACCGGTAGGCAACAGTACATCGCGCATGATGGAGCTACGAATTGCCATCAACCCCGGTGACTTTCCTATAGGCAGTGCAGTGCGCGTGGCGTTGCCTAGCAGCGATACTCATGATGGTGTCACCATACCCCGCGATGCACTGGTACTAAGAAAGTCGGGAACCTTTATCTATCAGCTCAATGAAAATAATGAAGCGGAGCAGGTTAAGGTGACAACCGGGGTGGGCATGGGCGATAGAATTGAAGTGTTTGGCGATGTGAACCCGAAGCGCTCGGTCGTGGTGAGAGGAGCTGAACGTCTGCGTGCAGGCCAGAAAGTACGTTACAACAATGAGCGTGAGTCTTTGACAGCGAAGAACTGAGAGAATTGTAACAAATGTAAAAGTGCTATCCATTTAGACTAAAGTTAATGAGAATGTTTCTTATTTGTAATTGTTGATTATCAAATGGAGACATCCTTGAAAAAGTTAGTTTTAGCCAGTGCAGTATGCACGCTATCCAGTCCGGTAGTATTTGCGCAATCCCTAGAAAACCAGAATGAAGAAACCAAGTCTATAGAGCGAGTTGCTGTGGTAGGCGCAGCAACTAACTTGAGCATTACTGCCGAGGATATTGAGCAGTTTCAGGCAAACGATTTAGCTGATGTTTTTAGAGAGTCTCCGTCGGTCAGCGTTGGCGGTTCAGTAGGTGTAGCGCAGAAAATCTTTATCCGTGGACTAGAAGATGCCTACCTGAATGTAACCGTAGATGGCGCGCAACAAACCTCAACCCTATTTCACCACATTGGCCGCGTAACGCTAGATCCCGATCTTTTGAAGCAAATCGATGTGCAGGCTGGTGCAGGTGAAGCAACCAGTGGCCCAGGTGCCATTGGTGGTTCAATCCGCTTTAAAACCAAAGATGCGCAAGATTTATTGAGAGGCGACGAACAATTTGGTGGTCGAGTAAAAGCGAGTTATTTCTCAAACGAAGGCACCCGATATAGCGGCAGCCTTTATGGAAAGCTAAGTGATTCATGGGGCTTGCTAGGTTATTACAGCACGGTTGACAGAGATAACTTTGAAGATGGCGACGGCAACGAAGTGCTGGGTACTGCCGCAGATCAAGATCTCATGTTCCTTAAAGCCAGTGGTTACATTGCGGATAATCAATACCTTTCAATAAGTGCAGAGCAGCGCGATGAAGAAGGTGAGTTTTCGGCAAGACCTAACTGGGTAGTACTAGAAGGTGCTCCACTTTATCCTAGTGAAGCAGAGCGTGATACCTACGTAGCGAACTACCGCTTTGACCACAGCGCATTGGTTTTCTTAGAAGCCACTGCATACCAAACATCATCATCGTTCCGCGGCGGCCGTTTCGATTTCTTGTCTGATATCGATACCTATGGTTTTGATATTAGAAACACCACCGACATTTCAAACCACGTATTCACCTACGGTATCGACTATCGTAAAGATGAGGTAGAAAGTGGCCCTGGCGTAGGTCCTGTGCAGAACGCAGAAGAAGGCAGCGTAATGGGTATTTACGCGCAAGCTCATAGCAATATCACACCAGAGTTGCTGTTGAGCTACGGTGTTCGTTATGACGACTTTGATTTTCAGCAACAAATCTTGATCGATGACTATTACGGCACACCCGTTACCGATGAGCCATCTGGACTAGACGACAATGAACTTAGCTTTAACGTCGGTCTTGAGTATCAGCTTACCGAAGCTTGGACCCTTGGTCTTGGTTACGCAGAAGCGGCGCGCGGTAAGCAAATTGGTGATGGTTTCACGCTTGACGAATACTTATATGATGGTGAGGACGTTCCCGTTGTTGCCAGTGACGTGGTGCCTGAAACTGTCACTAATATTGAAGCGTCAATCGAATACAGCGCGAATAACCTTAATGCACGCCTTAGCGCCTATGAATCTACTATTGATGATGTGCTATTTAGCGGTTATCAAGGAAACTCGGTATTTAATAATATCGGCGACCTAGAATCATCTGGCGTAGAGTTTAACCTTGCGTATCGCTGGGACTCTGTTGACGTGTACTTTGGGTTTTCAAGCGTAGATGTTGAATTGATGCCTCGTGAAGATCTGTACAGCGTACCCTATAACAGCATCGATATTAACGGATACGAGTTTGTTGGCTTAGGTAATAGTCGCGGTGATACGTGGGTACTTGGTGCAGATTACACCGTTACTGCAGACATTAGCGTTGGCTTTAACATCACTATGGTTGACGACATCAACATAGATACACTACATCAGGCTTTGGAAAACGGTTGGACCGACTCGCTTTATTCACTTAACAAAGCAGACTATACCCTAGTGGATATTTATGGCGAGTGGGAAGTCACAAACGACCTTCGCTTAAATCTGGCGGTAACGAACTTGTTTGATGAAGCGTATATCGACCATTCAAGTGTGGGTGACTACAGCGAAGTATTCCCAAGCGTTATTGGTCCGCAAGAAGCTGGACGAGATATTCGTTTGTCTGTGACTTACGATTTCTAAGCAACGCCTTTAGATGAACTTTTCCACGTTTAAAAGGTGGGTCTTTTGGGCCCACCTCTTTGCTGGCTTATTGGCCAGCATTGTCGTTTTCATTATGGCTTTTACCGGTGTATTACTCACTTACGAGCGCCAGTTCAAAGAGCTAAGTGAAATGGCTTATGCACAAACGATTGATATCGAAAAGTCGGTAATCTCGACTGAGCGGGTTGTATCAATACTTCGTGAAAAGCATCCTAACGAAGCGCATATTTTTGTTCGATGGGTCAATAGCGAGCGAGCGGCAATTCCCGCATGGGCCGGCGAACACAGCTATCTTATTCACCCCTATACCGGAGATATATTAAGAGAAGGAGAAGGGGTCGTTGAAGAAGCGTTTCATGTCATAACTGACCTGCATCGATATCTTTTAATGGAAGGGGATTACCAATTAATTGGCAAAACCATAACGGCTTATAGCAATCTTATTTTTATTTTTTTGCTGTTATCGGGAGTCATCATATGGTTGCCCAAACACATATCGAAAAAATCCTTAAAGCAGCAAATGTGGTTACGGCAAAAGTACACTAATAAACAGCACCGTCGCCGACATTGGCATTTTGTTTTTGGTATGTGGTCACTGCCTTTTTTAGTTGTGATTGGACTAACGGCTACCCTGTTTTATTTTGAGTGGGCAAACAAAGCATTGTATGGAATGTACGGTGAACAAGTCCCTACTCGCGAAAAGAAAGCTATGCCTGAGACGCTAGACGCCGACGTTGTCAGTTACGACACGCTATTTACCAAAGCTCAGCAACACGCCAATGAAAATGGCTATCAGGATTGGTATTCCATGTGGATGGAAATTGGCAAAAGTGAGGGTGTTGCACGGTTTTATATCGATAAAAGTATAGGGCACAGGCAAGAGTTAGCGTATTCACTGTATTTCGACACGGGAACCGGTGACATCACTAGGACACTGTACAAAACCGATTGGCCCAAAGGGAGTCAGGCTTGGGGTACTTCCCGCTTTTTGCACACGGGAGAATACTTTGGCTTTATAGGGCAGACCATTGCAGGGCTGGTAAGCTTGCTTTGCTGTATCTTAGTTTATACTGGCACACTACTCGGTGTGCAGAGACTTCTCAATTTGCGAAAGCAGCATTAAAAGACTTAGGCAGGGTAATGGTAACGACTAGCCCTGTTTGCTTTGTAGCACTAGCGTCTCTATGTAATGCGTTGTCTTTGATTAGTGCAGCGCGATTTATCGCCGAAATGTCGCCGCCCACAGCGGCAATTTGACGTTTCGCCAGTGCAAGCCCAAGACCAAAGCCAGAGCGCTTTGCGGCATGTACGTAGTTTTTGGCTGCCCGTGCCTTGTCTACTCTGAAAAAAGGTTCGAATATGGCGTCTAGCATTGATTCAGGGACGCCGGTGCCTTCGTCTGTAACCGTGATAACATAGTTATTATTATCGCTGGTCAGCGTTAAACTCACTTTGCTTTGCTCAGGGGTATGACGCAAAGCATTACGAATAATATTTTCTAACGCCTGCCCCAAAGCAAGCTGGCTGCTCTTTTCAATATTCGCGCATTCAGGTGTGTCGACATGCAAGGTTCTATCAGGGTATTCAAACCGCGCATCTTCACAAATAACATTGATAAGTTCTACCAAGTCAAAGTCATCGCTGTTCAATTGTGGCGATTCTGTATTTAGCCATGCAAAGGTTAGGGTATCTTCAACAAGCTCTCTCATCGTACTTGCTTCATAACGCAGGCGTGAAAGTGCTTGTTCACGATTAATGTCTTGCTCTACAAAGTCTATTGCCATATCAATGCGGGCAAGAGGCGTGCGAAGCTCGTGAGAGAGATCAGCAAGCAAACTTCTTTGATTATAAATGAGACTGCTGGTTCTTTGGGCCATCTTGTCGAACGTCTGGGCAAGCCCAGTAAGTTCGTCATTTCGCTTGGGCATTGCAGCCATTGCACGGGCTTCTAAATTGCCATTTGCGAAATCTTTTGTGGCATTTTCTAATTGCTTTAGTGGCGTCATTAGGTGTCGATACAGCATAAAACTCAACAGACTTAATATCACTAGAGGTAATGCGATTTGAAGCGTTAAGCGTGTGGCGAGCAATAACGAACCTGGGCGCATACGCTGTGGAAGTTGAATTAAAAAGTGCGTATTGTCATCGACGAAGGGGACTTCCATCACAGGGTTTTCAGAAAAGTACAAATGTATTTTCCATTCGGGGCTGCGGCCTATTTGAAATCGGTCAACAAACTCATCTAACATTTGGGTGTTAGCGAATGTGGTCATTTGGGAGTTAACTACGGCAAGCCACGTGTCCTCTGTTGTCTTCACTTCTTGCAAAAAAGCAGCTAACGCTTGTTCTCCATCCTCCAGGTAGATTTTCTCCGCTTCTTGACCATAGGAATAAAGGGTTTCTTGATGAGCTTTATCGATAAAACTCATGCTGGTCTCGGTATGATTGGTAAGCCACGCGATGGCCCAAAATAACAGAACAGTACCAACGGCAATAAATGCGCACAGTCGCCATAGCAGTTTATTTTTCACGAAAAGCGATATCCTTGGCCGTGGACAGTGGCAAGGCGTTCAGGGGGCATGCCAGTCTCAACGAGCTTTTTGCGTACTCTAGACAAATGCATATCTAAGCTTCGGTCGTACCTCGAAAAGGGTTTGTTAAGCACGCTGTGATAAAGAAATGCTTTGCTCAACGTTTCCCCTTTGTTATCTACTAACATCCAAAGAAGCTTAAATTGTATTGGCGTGAATTCGAGTAATCTTGAGTGGTATTTGGTAACTTGCTGAATGCGATTTAAATAAAGCACATCAACAATGATTTCCGACTTTTGCGTGCCTGAGTCGTTTAGTGTTTTGCTGCGTCGCAACAGTGCGTCGATGCGAAGCATCATTTCAGTAAAATTGAAGGGCTTGGGTAAGTAGTCATCTGCGCCCTTACGGTAGCCTTCAATCCTTTCTTGTTCGGCACCTGATGCGGTGATCATCATCACCGGGGTTTGCTTTATTTGCCTTAATTGGTTTAACAGCGACAAGCCGTTTAAAGAGGGAAGGCGTATGTCGAGTAACACAAGGTCAAAGTTCTCCTCAAGCACAGCTTGTAATCCAGCATTACCGTCACTTTCGTGGCGAGTGTCAAATCCTCGAGACTGCAACAGCTGTGTGATTTGTTCACTTAACGTCGCGTCATCTTCAACAATGAGTATTCGGGTTTTACGCATAATGGCTTCAGGAAAGAATTTTAAACATACTATTAATAATAGTTATCATTTGCAACTAATCGGTTTGTGACGATAAATGGGGCCGCTAACGCGCGCTTTTATATTGTTACAAATTTACTGTGGTGCTGATGGTTTCTCGCTTTACAATAACGGTTAACAGCTATCTTAGTGCTTGCGCTAAACTGCGGTGCTCTTGATGTCTGCACAATTGAGTAAATAAAGCATAGACGAAGCAGTCAACTAAGCGCTTTGCCTCCTAGGTTGGAGCTACAAGGACACGATCTTAAAAATGGTAATGAGTTTAAAGAAGTTAACGACGTTGTCGGCGTCGCTAGTAGTAGCAGGAAGTGTCGTTACTGGTTGCGCCAGCTCTAATCATGTTACTCAGATAGAAAGTGAAAATGCTGTAATCAAGCACGCCAATGAGCCTGGGTATGAGGACAGATTCAGCAATATTTACGACAGTTTTAAAGCATACCCCGTCACGTGCACTAATGATTGCTACCCAGCGTCTGCCGATATTGAATGTGAAAGTGACATGCAAAATTGTCAGTTCGTTGGCAACAACCCGACAGTGAACTCGCACACCGGCTTTAATGTCACCTGGTTAGGGCACGCAAGTTTTTTACTTAACACCGCAAGTGGTGAGCAAATACTTATTGACCCTGTGTTTGGGCAGTTTGATTGGCCCGTCAATTGGGCTTTTCGATTGGCGGAGGGGTTCAGCCGCAACGAACCCGCTGAGGTAGGTGAAGACAAACTCGCACAAACCGATGCTGTGGTTTATTCCCATATTCACTATGATCATTTCAATAAAGCCGATATTGCCGAATTAGGCACAAAGCCCGAATATCTTGTTCCGTTAGGTTTCGCAGAGCACTTCCCTAATAGAGGCTACACCATTAAAGAAATGGCGTGGTATACCAGCAAAAACGTAGGCAAAACCTCTATCCACTTCGTGCCGGCCCATCATTTCAGTAACCGAATTTGGGTGCCTTATTTGTACGAGGACGACAATGCGACACTGTGGGGTGGTTGGGTATTTGAGAGTGAAGGCAAAACATTGTTCTTTGCGGGGGATACGGGATATTCACCGCACTTCATGGATATTAAAGCGCGCTTTGGTGAAATAGATGTTTGCCTGTTACCTATAGCGTCTTATTTCAGCGAAACCTCACCTAAATGGTATCGCAAGGTACATACTACGCCAGAAGATGCCATTGTTGCGGCCCAAGACCTAGGCTGTAAAGCCGTAGTGCCTTGGGGCTATGGAAATGCCAGCTGGATGATGGGTGACAAGACGTCACATTCTGCGCTATTTCGTCTTATGAAAATGAAGAAGCAGCTAAACCCTGCAATGCCTTGGGTTATTTTGAATGAAGGTGAACAGGCGTCTTTTTAATTTAAGCTACGGATAAATGGCTTATTTATCCGCAATCTTATCCGCAATTTTTTGGCATTTTCCGCGCCATTCGTCATCAAGCGCCTCAAGATTCGCTAGCTTTTGGGCCAGGGCTTTGTCTGCTTTGGTATGGGCGCATTGCATTAGGGTGTGAACATTAACGGTATCGTCCTCACGGTGCAGTAGTGTTACTTCGTCGCCAACACTGATGGTTCCGGTTTTAATAACCCGGTAATACCAGCCAGTGATACCTCGTTCTCCGACAAATCTATCTAAATTGGGCACTTCGAAGCGTTGCGAGATTTTATTGCAAGGGGCACGGGGGGCGCTTACTTGCAGTTCTACCTCGCCGAACTTCCATATATCGCCGATATAAACGGTAGCATCGTCCATGCCCTCTACACTGATGTTTTCGCCAATGCTGCCCAGCGAAAAGTCGCCTTCAGGAAAATGCTTTCTTAATGTCAGATAGTTGGTCGGGTTGAACTGATGCAGCACTTTCTCCGGTCCACCGTGAAGCCGTTTGTTGGCCTGTTCGTCTTCATCGGTTCTGTCCATATGCACCGTTAACGCGTCGACGGGGACTTTAACAATACTGCTTGGTGCCCCACGAGGGCCTAGCGGCTGAGGTTTTCCAGCAAACAGAGCGTTAACAGAAAATGAGGTAGACATGGCATCTCCAAAAAATATTTTTGTGCATTTAAACCTTTCTACTATAGGGTACGACTAACCTTATAACACTAACAAGTGCTAATGCTAATCAGCACCACAAATAACAAAGAGAAAAGAATGGAACACACACAACAACGTGTTGTACACGCCAATGTGGTGTTTGGTAATAAAAGCGAAAATGAGCTGATATCTAAAGCGAAAAAGGGCGATAAGCAGGCGTTTCGGTCCCTTTACGATGAACATATTGGGCGAGTCTACGCGCTTTGTTACCGGCTTACAGGTGAAAAGGGAATGGCAGAAGATGCTTCGCAAGAAGTCTTTATTCAGCTATGGAAAAAATTGGGTAATTTTGATGGGCAAAGCCAATTTTCCACATGGTTACACAGTGTTACGGCAAACATTACCATCTCTTATATGCGCAAGCAGAAAGGGTGGGTGCAGCGCATGTTTAACTTGGAAAACAGCGGCATTAACGAGATGCCGGCTGAAGAAAACAGCACCGATGTGGATTTAGAAGCATTAGTTATTCGCTTACCCGAGCGAGCCAGAATGGTTTTTGTCCTCCATGCAATTGAAGGTTACAGGCATGAAGACATTGCCAGCATGTTGAACATGGCAGTGGGCTCAAGCAAAGCACAATTTTTCCGTGCTAAGCAATTATTGAAAGATTTTATGGGAGTCGATGATGAGTAATTTTGACGACAAGCTTGCTCAGCATATTTCTGGGATATCGAAAGAGAAGCAGCCAGAACGAGATTTGTGGCGAGGTATTGAACTCGGCATAACATCGCAGCAAGGCGACGCTTCACAAGACGACGCTTCATCATCTACGGTTACATCAAAACAGTGGATGGCAATAGCCGCAAGCGTTTGTTTAGTTACTGTATTGTGGTTCGCGGCTCCTTTTGCGTTTAAAGCTGATGAAAATCGAAGCGATGGCTATGCCCTGATTGACGCAATGAGTATGCAGCAACAACAACAAGTGAATAGTCTTCTTGCTAGTTATGAAAGTACAACGGCGCTAACTGAAGATTGGCAAGAGCAATTAAAAGAATTGGACGATGCTGCAGATGTTATTAAAGCGGCATTAAAGGACGATCCAGACAACTCAGCATTAATTAAAATGCTGCATCACGTATATCAACAGCAGATTGCCTTAATTGAGCGAGTGCACGCGCCAAAGTGGCAGCAAATTTAATAAGGGTTTAAAGATGAATATAAATACGAAAAGCACATTTTTGCACACGTTCATGGCACCTTTGGGGGCCAAGGTATTACTTACTACTGCGCTGCTAAGTATCGCTACTGCGGCGTTTGCAGGAGAAAAAGTAGATAAGACCATCGACACATCGTCTTCGCCGAAAGTGGACATTGAACACATCAACGGAAAAGCAGATATCCGAGTTTGGGATAAGTCTCAGGTTCGTGTCACCGGTGAACTGGGCGATCAAACTGAAGAGTTTATCTTTGAAAGACGTGGAGATGTCGTGGTTATACACGTTGAAGTCAAGCGCCACTCAAAGAGCTGGTTTAATAAAGGTAAAGATGGCGACGACCTTGTTATCTATATACCTTCAGCAAGCGACCTTCACTATACCGCGGTCAATGCTGATCTTATTGCAGAAGGTATAACAAAAGCAGTAGATGTTGAGGTGGTAAACGGCGACGTAACCCTTAAAAACATAGGTGAGCGGGTTGAAGTTGAGTCGGTTAATGGCGATATCGTGCTTGAGAATGTGAGAGGCCGTTTAGAGGCGGAAACAGTGAATGGCGAAATTGAAGCGTCACACTCAGGAAACACGCCAGTGAGCTTTGCGTCAGTTAATGGCAAGCTCGACATCACTTCCGATAGCCCAGACGTATCAGTAGAAACCGTCAACGGTCGAATCGATGTGTCTCTTCAAGCGGTAGACGTACTGCAAATCAATACGGTTAATGGAAGGACTTACGCAAGTTTAGGTCTTAATAAGAACGGTAGCGTAAAAGCGAATTCTGTAGGCGGTGCGATGGAATTTGTCTTTCAAGATGGCGTATCGGCACAATTTGATATTGAGACGCACGCTGGCGGCAACATTGTAAACAATATCAGTGATGAAAAGTCGCAAAAGCCTAAGTATGGCCCAGGTAGCTGGCTACGCTTTATCCACAACGGTGGGGCTGCAAATGTAGACATCTCTACGGTACACGGGCGAATTGAAATAGACCAAAAGTGAATAAGCTATAGGCAACACAATTGAAACTTTAGGTTGAAAAAATGAATTTAGTCCACATTTATTAATCAGACATGTGGTGATTAATGAAAAGCTGCGAGTGATCGCAGCTTTTTTTGTTTGGTCGCTAAAAATGTGTAGCTGAGCGTTTGTAAGTAACAAAAGTGCGTTTTAATGGCTCTTAGTTACAAGTTAGCGGACCTGCACGCTTCACCCACATCATCACATGGTTTGTTATTTTTTGATTGGAGGTTAAATTGAGTATTGTTGGACACGTCAAAAGGTTTTGGCGATTTCATAGTCTAATTATTGGTGCGTTTGGAATATGCGCATTTACGCTAGGCTGTGCTGTTCAGGAACCCGCTTATTACGAAGGTACTTGGGTGGTGACTAAGGCCTATAATGTAGGTGTTTCAGCTCACTCATCAATAGAGTCAGAAAAGTTCTTGGGTCGCTCGGTAACCTATGCTTCAGACTCGGCTAAACTCGATCAGGCATTCTGTGAGTCACCGGTGTATTCAACGAAAAATATCAGTAATCAAGATTTTTATGCTGCTTTTAAAGCCTCTCCATCATCGCTCGGCTTTAGCGACGACAAGATTACTGAAGTAAGTTTGTCGTGCCTTGATAATTCAGCAATCATGGGTTCTACACTCATTTTTCAGGAAGGTGGCAGCGCCTACACCTTGGTTGACGGTACGTTTTTAAAGCTGGAGAAAACGCTTTAAACGATGTTGTCTTTTTGCGCTTTCGCAACAAAATGACGACTTCCTTTGTTGAGTGATGGACGTTAAAAGCGCATAATATCCAACTGACTTTTGTGCATTGGAATAGGTTTCACTCGTGGCGTCTGCGTCTAAAAACGATAAGAATGTTGAAAAATTGAAGGTTCCACCTCATAGCATTGAGGCTGAGCAATCTGTTTTGGGCAGCATGCTTATTGACCCTGAAAGCTGGGACAAAGTCGCGGAGCTTGTTACCGATAACGATTTTTACAATCGCTCACACCAAATTATCTTTCGTGCTATCACTCGACTACTAAACAGTAGCCAGCCAATAGATCTTATAACAGTATCAGAAGAGCTGGAAAAGCATGATGAACTGGAAGATGCTGGTGGTTTTGCCTACTTAGGTGAACTTGCCAAAAACACGCCAAGTTCTGCGAACGTTGTGTCTTATGCGCAAATTATTAGTGAGCGCGCGATAACCCGAGAGCTTATTGGCGTGGCGCATGAAATAGCGGAAGTTGGGTACAACCCCGAAGGCCGTGACAGTGCAGACATTCTTGACCTGGCCGAAAGTAAAGTATTTGAAATTGCCGAACGAAGAACTGGTGAAAACGAAGGTCCTCGCGATGTCGAGTCTATCTTAGGGAAGACCATTGACCGTCTAGAAGAATTGGTGAAAACCAATAAAGACGTTACCGGTGTTACTACCGGCTTTACCGACCTAGACAAAATGACCAGTGGTATGCAGCCCTCTGACCTTATTATCGTGGCGGCTCGTCCATCGATGGGTAAGACTACTTTCGCCATGAACTTGATTGAAAACGCCATGATGGCAGAAGACAAACCTGTACTTGTTTTCAGTCTTGAGATGCCCTCAGAACAAATCATGATGCGTATGTTGGCGTCATTAAGCCGCGTTGACCAAACCAAAATTCGTACTGCGCAGCTGGATGATGAAGATTGGGCACGTATCTCCAACACCATGGCTATGCTCAAAGACAAAGATTGTTTGTTTGTTGATGATTCGTCAGGCCTTACACCAATGGACGTGCGAAGTCGCGCAAGAAAACTCGCTCGCGAACGAGGTGGAATCAGTCTCATCATGGTGGATTATCTTCAGTTGATGCGCGTACCTTCTCTTAGCGATAACCGAACATTGGAAATTGCAGAGATCTCTCGCTCACTGAAAGCATTGGCTAAAGAGCTTGAAGTGCCGGTAGTTGCCCTTTCACAGCTTAACCGTACGCTAGAACAACGCGCCGATAAACGTCCTGTAAACTCTGACCTTCGTGAGTCTGGCTCAATCGAGCAGGATGCCGACCTTATTATGTTTATTTATCGTGATGAGGTTTATCACGAAAACAGTGAGTATAAGGGCATTGCAGAGATTATTATTGGTAAGCAGCGTAATGGTCCAATAGGTACCTGTCGACTAACCTTCCAAGGCCAGTTTTCACGATTTGATAACTACGCAGGCCCAGCCATTGCGGACGAGTACTAAAGCCA
>NZ_JAFLMX010000146.1:0-4698 GCF_017849675.1 Alteromonas sp. AO-Serp | reverse complement strand
TGCTTCAAGATATGACTGGCCGTATTCAGGCATATGCAGATAAAGACACGCAAAAAGTCCTTAAAGCAAAATATGGCGCACTAGATATTGGCGACATTATTGGCGTGGCGGGTGACCTGCATAAGTCAGGTAAAGGCGATCTTTACGTGAACATGGAGCAATACGAGTTGCTAACCAAAGCACTTCGTCCATTGCCAGAAAAATTCCACGGTTTGAGTGACCAAGAAACGAAATATCGCCAGCGCTACGTTGATTTGATCACAAGTGAACAAACGCGCAAAACGTTCATGATCCGTAGCAAGATCGTAAACGGTATTCGCAATTATCTTACCGAACGTGACTACCTTGAAGTAGAAACACCGATGCTTCAGGTTATTCCTGGCGGCGCGACGGCGAAGCCGTTTGTGACTCACCACAATGCGTTAGACATCGATATGTACCTGCGTATTGCACCAGAGCTTTATCTTAAGCGCCTAGTGGTTGGTGGTTTTGAGCGTGTGTTCGAAATTAACCGTAACTTCCGTAATGAAGGCTTATCAACCCGTCACAACCCAGAGTTTACTATGCTTGAGTTCTATCAAGCGTATGCAGACTACAACGACCTGATGAACCTTACCGAAGATATGCTGCGCACGCTGGCAGAAGATATTCTTGGTACAAGCATTATCAAAAACACAACTAAAGACGCTGAAGGTAACGTAACGTCTGAAGTTGAATACGATTTTGGTAAGCCGTTTGACCGCTTAAGTATGGGCGAAGCTATTCTTAAGTACTGGCCAGAAGCTAACGAGGAAGCTATCCGCGACCCAGAGGCGAATCTTGACGCGCTTAAAGCAATGGCAAAACAGCTTCACATTAAAGAGCCTGAAGTTGACGGCATTTGGGGTGCGGGTAAGTACCTTTGCGAAATCTTCGAAGCAACCGCGGAAGAGAAGCTTATTCAACCTACGTTCATTACAGAATATCCGTGGGAAGTATCGCCGCTTGCGCGCCGTAACGACAACAACCCATTCATTACCGACCGCTTCGAGTTCTTTGTAGGTGGACGTGAATTAGCGAATGGCTTTAGCGAGCTTAACGACCCAGAAGATCAGGCGGAACGTTTTGCAAAGCAGGTTGAAGAGAAAGACGCTGGCGACGATGAAGCCATGCACTTTGACGACGATTATATTCGCGCCCTTGAATATGGCTTGCCGCCAACGGCGGGTGAAGGTATCGGGATTGACCGTCTAGCTATGCTATTTACTGATAGCTCAACAATTAAAGATGTTATCTTGTTCCCACACATGAAGCCTCAGGCGCCAAAAGACGCGCAAGAAGCGGGTGAACAAGAATAATCTTAATCCTTAAATTGCGTGATTTAGGTGCTCGGCGCTGTTAAAGCTTCAGCGCCTTAACACGCTCTACTAAAAGGGTATTCTCGGGAACGGGAATACCCTTTTTTGTTGCCATATCTACAATGTAACCGTTGATGGCGTCTATTTCTGTTTGTCTACCGTGAGCAACATCCTGATGCATACTTGAGTAGTTTTCTCCGGTCGCCTTGGCTACAGACAGCACATTTTCATGAACTGACAGTGCATCAAAATCTAGCCCGTAAGCATCCGCTACCTGAGTAAACTCATTGCAAATTGAAATACGGCTTTGTTCAAATTCAGGCTTAGCAATGTGCTTATTTTGGATATTGTGAAGCGCCGTTAGTGGGTTAATCACAACATTAACGGAAAGCTTCGTCCACAATGCTCTTAGAATATTATTTTGGTATTGCACCGGCGGAAGTGCGTTATCTAACGTCGCAATTGCGCTGGCTAGCTGTGGCGCTATTTGTGAGAGGGCGGCCAATGTTTGAGGTGATGGCTTATCTACATTAGGCGCGCCAATTTGCGTTGCGCCAACGCCAGTATACTTAACATGAAAATCGCCGCTCGACGCGCTTACTTTTAACGCGCCATGACTGGTTGTAGCAAGAAGCAACGGATAATCGCCGCCTAGTAAATCTCTTGCGATCTCAAGTCCGCCCATACCGTTGTGAAGCAGCACAACGGTAGGTTGTTGTGTGAGATAGGGAAGCCATTGCAATAGGGCTGCTTTAAGTTGATATACTTTTAAGGGGATTATCAGCACATCACTTTTAGGTAACACGATAGGTGAAGGCTTCGCAGGTTTTAGCGCAGTGGTTTGGCCGTTTTGCCAGTGTGCGCAAGAGGGCATGGTTTTCATGTCTCTGGGGTAGCAGTCATACGGCACGCCATTTTTCTGGGAGCTTGCAGCAATGAGGCTTCCTATGGCACCGCCGCCAACTATATGTAGTTTACCCATTAGCACCTATTAAACATTCAAAGTAGCTTCTATTTTCTTATGACTATTAGCACCTATTAGGTTAGCACCTATTAGGCCGTTCGCGTTTTCCCCTAGCACGCCGGCAGAAAGCGTGCGGGCAGGGAAGGCCATGGATAAGTCTCAGGCGCATTAAGCCCGTTGTACCAAGTCTGCACATCGGCTTCGTTTATGACTTCACCTTTATCGAAAGGTGCAGTAACTGCTAATTCACCAGAAGATAAAGGAAGCTGTAAATGCCATGCATGAAGATACAGCCTGTCTGATGCCTCACCCCCATAAAGTGTATCACCCAAAATAGGTGCGCCAATGCTTTTAAGCGCAACACGAATTTGATGGGTTTTCCCCGAGTGAGGCTTAACGATAAACCCTCGGGTACCGGGCTTAGCCGCGCTACTGAAAAACTGAGTGATAGCCGGGTTTTCTGTGGTTTTTAGCAAAATCCGCTGGCCGCCTCGACGATTTTTCATATCGCCCATTATCATGCCTTGTTTCTTTTTAGGCTTGTGATCACTTAGCGCCAAGTAGTATTTGCTCACACGTCGTGATGAGAAAAGCTCGCCAATTTCTCCGGCTACAGCTGCATTTTTAGCAAGACACAAGCAGCCCGACGTGCCCGTATCTAAGCGGTGGCAAAGATGCAGTTCTGTTACGGCTAACTGCTTTTTTAATCGGGTGACAATGCCGTCTATTTTTTCTGGTTCGCCGTTTTCGGCAATATTTTCTCTAACATCTGCCTCATTAGTGGCATCGTGCATAGCAATGCCAATAGGCTTGTTAACAATAATGAGGTCTGTATTTTCAAAGAGAACGGGGATCGGCTGCACTAGCTATTTTCTAACTCTGAAATGGCTTCTTCATAGTCAAGTTCGTCTACCGCATCGATAATAGCCGAGCGCTTTTCTTGTGGTAGGGCAAGGGCATCTAGCCATTCATCCAGTTTGTCCTGGGCGATAAACTCGCTCGCTTTCAGCGCTGTCATTAACTGTTTTCGCGCTTGCTCAGCTGCTGCTCCATTCGCCGGTGCCGGGGCAGAAGCTGTGACTTCTGGCTCTTTGATCAACGCATCAACCGCAGCAATGGTTTCATCTAGTACTGCGATAAAAGCAGGGTATTGTTCAGCAACGCGTTTGTCGTTTCTAAAGCCGCTTTCTACAGGCTTGCTCGCATTGTGCAAAGCAAAAAGCCCTAGGTTTCCTGTCACGCCTTTTAGTGTGTGAACAAGAGAGTAAGCCTCATTAAAATCGCCCTTAGCAACATGCGCCTGCAAGTCAGCATCAAGAGAACGGTATTCGTCTGTAAACTTACCAAGTAGGGTGAACAACAGTTTTTTGTTTCCACTTAGCTGTGACATTCCAAAATCAATATCGACTACTGTTGTTGACTGATCCATGCAACTATCCTTTTTATTTCGCAACTTCTATTGGGCTATTTCTATTCCAAATGGAAACCGTTTGTCAGTTCATTCGTACCACTTAGCGAATTCAACTGGCTAAAGCCTATTTTACAAAAGACTATGAAGTGTAAGTGTATTTCAGAAATACACAAATTAATACAATCATAGCAAAGTCGAAGCAAGTAAAGCGCTAAAAAGTCTGGTAGTCTTCGAAAATTCGCTTGCGCTATAGAGATAGCAACCTCTGTTTTCACCCAATAAGCCAAGTACCACTCAGTGAATATAGAGTGAAAAGGCAGAGTGAAGAATGTGTAGTAATTTAAAAGGAATCATCATGTCAGGAAAACTGACCCTACGTACCTTCGTTATGACCATAGGCGTCATTGCAGTAACAGCGTGTCAGCACGTACAGGAAGAGAAGACGAATAACCAACTAAACACCGTAGCTGATTCGTCGAACACCGTGTCTATTCCTTACGAAAAGTACACATTAGAAAACGGACTTACCGTCATTCTCCACGAAGACCATTCTGATCCACTGGTTCATGTTGACGTTACCTATCACGTTGGCTCTGCGCGAGAAGAGGTAGGTAAATCGGGTTTTGCTCACTTTTTTGAGCACATGATGTTTCAAGGCTCAAAACACGTTGCCGATGAGCAGCATTTTAAGGTTATTACGGAATCGGGCGGTAACTTAAACGGCACAACCAATACCGATCGCACAAACTATTTTGAAACCGTACCGGCTAACCAATTGGAGAAAGTCCTTTGGCTAGAATCTGACAGAATGGGCTATCTGTTAGAAGCCGTAGACCAAACTAAGTTTGAAAACCAAAGAGAAACGGTTAAAAACGAGCGTGCGCAGCGTGTGGACAATCAGCCGTATGGATTGCGTTTCGAGCTTAATGGTGAAGCGCTATATCCTGAAGGGCATCCATACTCGTTGATGACTATCGGCTATGTAG
>NZ_JAFLMX010000253.1:0-4794 GCF_017849675.1 Alteromonas sp. AO-Serp | reverse complement strand
ACATAGAGAATCGTTACAAAGGCTTACGTGCGCCGCACAAAATTAAATTTGCCGTCTCGGGGTGTACCCGTGAGTGCGCAGAGGCCCAAAGCAAAGACATTGGCGTTATTGCTACCGAGCAAGGCTGGAACCTGTATGTTTGCGGGAATGGCGGCATGAAGCCTCGACATGCAGACCTGTTTGCCACCGACCTAGATACCGAAACCCTAATTAAGTACATCGACCGCGTGCTGATGTTTTACGTGAAAACGGCTGATCGCCTACAGCGCACATCGGTGTGGATGGACAACTTAGAAGGTGGGTTAGCTTACCTGCAAGACGTTGTGATAAACGATGCTCTTGGCATTAATGGTGAGCTTGAAGCACAGATGGATGCTGTGGTTGATGCTTATCAGTGCGAATGGAAAACCACTATTGAAAACCCTGAGTCGCGCAAGCGTTTCCGTCAATTCGTAAACAGCAATGCTAGCGACACCAATATTCAGTTTGTTTCAGAGCGAGGCCAGGTTCGCCCAGCTACTGAAGCTGAAAAAGTAGCAGGTAAAGATCAGTTCATTCCTGTCTCTATGGTATAGCCACTGGCTTATCAACCCTGTTAGGAGAATCAAATTATGTCAGCAGCGCAAAATGTAATGGCGTCAGAACCACAGCAAGTGCAATGGCACTATGTTTGTGAGACGAACGACTTAGTGACAAACAGTGGGGTTTGCGCCCTTGTCGACTCACAGCAAGTGGCAATTTTCAGTTTGAAGATAAACGGCGAAACCCAGGTTTTCGCCATTAGTAACTACGACCCTATTGGTAAAGCAAACGTACTCTATCGCGGGCTTCTAGGGTCGATAGGCGGTGCGCCTGTTGTTGCTTCGCCTCTATACAAAGAGCATTACTTTTTAGAAACCGGGCTGTGTAAAGAACACGACGATGTTTCCGTCACGGCTTACGCTGTGAAGGTAGAGGGCGAAAAGGTTTTTGTGGGCGTTTAAGCAAACTGTCTTTTTTATACGCCCACATGAACAAAGCCTTTTAGCAAAATGCATTCAAAAGCTGTGAAACCGAAAAAGGTAATGAAATGAATATGCCTACACGACAACCCGACATGATGTCTGAACAATTAAGACAAACAACATGCCCATACTGCGGCGTAGGGTGTGGTGTAGATATCAGTTGCAACGTAAGCCCGCGTGCCATAACCCTGGACACTGTTAAAGGCACGCCAGAGCATCCCGCCAATTATGGAAGATTGTGTGTTAAAGGAACAAACCTGCTTGAAACAAACGACGTAAACGGACGTTTGCTTCACCCAACCATGGCAGGTCAATCGGTGGATTGGGACACGGTCACCGATGTGATTGCGGATAAGATCACCTCTACCATTGCGCAGTATGGCGCGGATGCCGTTGCTTTTTATGTATCAGGTCAGCTTCTCACCGAAGACTATTACATTGCCAATAAGCTTATGAAAGGTTTCATCGGCAGTGCCAATATCGATACGAATTCACGCCTGTGTATGTCATCAGCCGTTGCCGCGTACAAGCGTGCGTTCGGTGAAGATGTGGTACCTTGCGATTACACCGATTTGGAATGTACAGATTTACTGGTGATCACCGGAAGTAATGCGGCGTGGGCGCATCCAGTGCTTTTTCAACGCATTCAGCGAGCAAAGCTGAAAAATCCGAATATGAAGGTCATTGTTGTTGACCCACGCAAAACCGAAACCTGTACCATTGCCGATTTACACCTTCCTGTAAAACCGGGTAGCGACGTAGCCCTATTTAACGGTTTACTCAGCTATGCAAACGCACAAGGTCGTATAAACAAATCCATTGTTGAGAGCTATGCCGAGGGGCTTGATGAAACGCTCAAAAGTGCAAATGCCTTAACGTTAGATGACGTTGCTAAAGTATGCGACCTGGACATTAACAGCATTAAGGCCTTCTTTGATGCCTTTTGCGAAGCCTCTAGCGCAATTACTTTTTATTCTATGGGCGTGAACCAGTCTTCTGCTGGTGTGGATAAAGCCCAAGCCATTATCAACTGTCATTTAGCAATGGATTTAATTGCTAAAGACGGTTGTGGCCCGTTTTCAATTACTGGCCAGCCCAATGCCATGGGAGGGCGTGAAGTCGGTGGGTTAGCCAATATGCTAGCTGCACATATGGACCTTGAAAACCCTGAGCATATCAGCGCTGTTAAAACCTATTGGAATGCCCCTGTTATGCCCAAAGGGCAGGGGCTTAAAGCAGTTGATTTGTTTAATGCAATTGAGAGTGGAAAGGTAAAGTTCGTTTGGGTAATGGGGACGAACCCCGTTGTCAGTATGCCAAATCGCGGTCAAGTTGAACGCGCACTTTCTAAATGTGACATGGTGGTGGTGTCTGATATCGTTGAGTCTAACGATACGCTTAACTACGCGCACATTGCCCTTCCTGCCACGGGGTGGTCGGAGAAAGACGGCACGGTGACAAACTCAGAGCGCCGTATTTCACGTCAGCGCGGTATATTGCCTCCACCAGGTAGTGCAAAACACGACTGGCAAATACTGTGTGAAGTGGCGGGTAAAATGGGCTTTGGCGAGGCATTTAATTTTACCCATCCGTCACAAATATTCTGCGAATACGCTGGGCTAACCGGCTATCAAAATAACGGTAAGCGACAATTAGACCTGTCACCTTTACAAGCGTTAAGTGAACCTCAATACAACGGGCTATCGCCTTTGCAGTGGCCCTTTCAAGCAGTTAAAAAAGCTGAGAATATGGCCAGTTCTAATTCTCAACCTAGCCTTACCAGTAAACGTCCTTTTGAAGACAAGCAGTTTTCAACACCCAACGCCAAGGCTAGGCTTATTCCCGTAACTTACAGAGCGCCACTGCAGGTGACATCAGACGCTTATCCTTTTGTTGTGAACAGCGGGCGAGCGCGAGATCAGTGGCATACTATGACACGCACGGGTAAAGCGGCAAAGTTACTGGCTCATATGCCAAGTGCTAACGTGTATATCAACCCTAAAGACGCTGCTGAATTGGGCGTTGAAAGCGGAGATCTTGTTTCTCTTTCAAGTGCAGTATGTAAAGACGCCCCAGTTATCTATCCGGTTAAAGCGGATAAGGATATGCGCAAAGGGGAAGTATTCATTCCCATTCACTGGTCGGCGCAATGGGGTTCGCACAGTAAACTAGGCGCACTCTACGCCAGCGCGGTAGACCCTATTTCAGGGCAGCCAGAGTTAAAACACGCGGCGGTAGCTATCGCGCCCGCTCATTTCGCTACCTACGGCAAGCTCTTTGTTTCATCAGTAAACCAGTCAGCACATAATTCAAAACTTAATCCCTTTAGTGAAGATGCACTAAAGCATGCGTGTGATTACTGGAATACGACACCGCTTGAAAGCGCAGAGGCGTCTTCACCTGTAAATAACTCGGATGCAGCATTATCAGTATTGAATGTTGCTTCGAACAAAGGTCGTCGGGATTTTACCCAAGGGTTGATACCTCTGCTGCCGCAAAACGCGGTGCTATTGCAGTTTCATCATCATACATACTCAGTATGCCTTGCGCTTGTCGATGATACTCTTTGTTTCGCGGCGTTTTTAGGCGATGAGCCAGAAAAGGGTGAAAGGGCACCAGCAGCTGCACATACAATAGCGCAGGCAGCGCCACATTTAAAAAACACATGGTCAGTACCTAACGAATGGCTCGCCAGCCTTCTCAACACATCTATTTCTACAGACATACAGCGCAATTTAATACGTGGCCAAGTAGACGACGCATTTTTAAATGGTGATGTAGTTTGTAGCTGCTTTGAAGTGCGCGAAAAAACCATTACACATGCCATCGAAGAAGGCTGTAGTTCGGTGGCAGAGCTTGGTGAAGCATTAAAGTGTGGTACGAATTGTGGCTCGTGTAAGCCCGCCTTGTCTCAGCTGATAGACGAGCATTTAGTCATTGAAATTCAATCTGTTTAGGAGCGTTAAATCATGTCAATTGCAACTAGTTGGTCGTTACCGTTTTTGCGCACCTTATTTAAACCGCAGAAACCTTTGTTAAACCTCTTTTATCGCGATGCTATTTCTACCTCGGTCACGACCGTGACGACGCGCCAGCGCTCCGATAATCCAAAAGCTCCAGCTAAGCATTCATACTTTGGCAAGTGGTTGAAGTTAGCAAACAGGCAAACTGAAGGTCATAAACAAGGGCAGGTGTTCATCGTCGGTGCTGGCCCTGGTGATGCCGAGTTACTTACGTTAAAAGCGTTTCGTCTTCTGCAACAAGCCGATGTCGTGCTGTTCGATGCTTTAGTCAGCGAAGATATTCTCGCGCTAATTCCCTCTAAAGTGGTGAAAGAATATGTAGGGAAACGCTGCAAAAAGCATAGCTTTACCCAAGACGCTATATGCAAGCGAGTGGTTGAATTGGCAAGCAACGGTCACACTGTCGTACGGTTAAAAGGCGGTGACCCAGCCCTATTTGCAAGAACCTGCGAAGAAACCGATGCACTCACAAAAGCCAACATTCCTTTTGCTATTGTTCCTGGTATTACGGCAGCATCGGGTGTGTCAGCCTATACGGGGATCCCGTTAACCGACAGGCGCTGTGCTCAGTCGGTGAGTTTTATGACCGCACATTTTAAGGACGTGGATCAATGGCCAGAAATGGCACCCATGGCGCAAAATGTATTGAAGCAAACCATGGTGGTTTATATGGGACTAAGCCGGCTTGAAGGGCTATGCAAAGGCTTGGTTCATCACAACGTGCCAACCACATGGCCAGTAGCGGCAATTGAAAATGCCACTTCGCC
>NZ_JAFLMX010000268.1:0-5039 GCF_017849675.1 Alteromonas sp. AO-Serp | reverse complement strand
TAATCCGCCGTGCGGGTGACGTTATTCCTCAGGTCGTGTCTGTGGTAGAAGCTAATCGCACAGGTAGCGAAACTGACATTAGCTTCCCAAGCCAATGCCCGGTTTGTGACTCGCAGGTTGAAAAACTAGAAGATGAAGCGGTTGCTCGTTGCACCGGTGGATTAATTTGTGCCGCACAACGCAAACAGGCGCTTAAGCATTTTGCTTCGCGTAAAGCATTCGATATTGATGGTCTGGGCGACAAGTTAGTCGATCAGTTAGTTGACGCTGATCTTGTGCACAGTCCCGCCGACTTTTTCACGCTTTCGTTAGGCGATGTTGTTGGGCTAGAGCGCATGGCTGAAAAGTCTGCCAGTAAGCTACTGGCATCGCTTGAAGCTTCAAAGCAAACAACGCTTGCCAAGTTCCTATACGCATTGGGGATCCGTGAGGTTGGCGAAGCTACTGCGGCAAACTTGGCTGCGCACTTCGAAACCTTGGAGGCTATTCGCGAGGCGTCGCTTGAAGCACTGATTGAAGTCCAAGACGTTGGTGAAGTGGTGGCTACCCACATTTTCAATTTCTTTAACGAGTCACACAATACCGATGTTATTGATGCGCTATTAAAAGAAGGAATTAATTGGCCAGCTATTGAAAAGCCAGATTCGGATAATTTGCCTCTTGAAGGTAAAACCTGCGTTATTACCGGTACGCTTAGCGAAATGGGGCGTTCTGATGCGAAAGCCCGTTTGCAGTTACTTGGTGCAAAAGTGGCAGGCTCGGTAAGTAAGAATACCGACTTCCTAGTTGCAGGTGAAAAAGCGGGTTCCAAGCTAACCAAAGCACAAGAGCTAGATGTGGAGGTATGGGACGAAGCTGCGCTTATCGCTTTTTTATCAGAGCATGAAAAGTAGCCTGTCTGGCTTAAATTCAATAACAGAGCTCGGCGTAATGGTTTTCCTGAATAAATTAACGCCGAACTCATATTGATTGTTACCAATAAAAAACGCCACTTCTATGAAGTGGCGTTTTTTGTAATTCTTGCTCTGTCTTTTACGGCGTACATTGTACTGAACGTTGTAAGGAGCTTGAGAAAAGGTAAACATTTCTACAAACCCTCAAGTGTAGGGCTCTCACGCTAGTGGGCTTCTTGATTCCGCATTTGTCTGCGTCTTTCCCAGGCTTTTTTCACTTGAAAGCGCCAAACCCAGTTTAAAGAGAAATAACCCGCTAGACCAAACACAACCGAGCAAATTCCACACCCGACTAAAAATGCAGGGCCAATGGTATTAATGCTTTCTACAACCCACTGCCAACTAAACTGAAATTCAAAATGCTCAGGCTTGGTCCCAAGTACAGTAGTACCAACCTTGTAAGCCCCATAGAATATAGGCGGAATAGTAAATGGGTTAGTCACCCAAACAGTTGCAACAGATAAGGGCAGGTTTGCTCGAAATGGAATAGCTAAACCGGCAGAAAGCCACATTTGAAACGGTACCGGCCAAAACGCGAAAAATAAACCTATGCCAAATGCACCAGATGCAGAACGACGGTTTAAGTGCCAAAGATTGGGCTCGTGCAATACGCTACCAAAAATTTTTAAAGCTTTGTTTTGCTTAATGCTTTGGTGATCTGGCAAAAAACGTCGGATAAATTTCTTAGGCATAAATATCAATGCATCTCGAAAATAAAATCAAAAAAGACAGAAAAAATAACAGTAAACGGAATTGCGCAACATGAAATTGCACCACCCACATTCACTCACTGTCCATTGCTACGTGAAAACATGGTCAATCGTATCACAATTTGCTTAAGCTGTTTTTGCGCTAGCGCAATAAGTGCAGTTTTCTGGCAAAAACTTCCAAGTACTCACAGCATGGCATTGATGATTGCCATTTTAATAATATCTGTGACTATCATTATATTCATTTCGACGACAAAACCCGCTGAACATCATGCATTTCCAGAAGTGCTGCTATGTTGGGCTGTGAGCGGGCTGCTGTCTGGAGTACTTTGGGTGGCGAGTGTAGGGCATTTTTACTACGCTTGGCAACTGCCCCAAGGGAAAATTCAACAAGATGTCACAATTTCAGGTCGAGTTGTGTCGGGGGGATGTGTCTTCGGCACAGCTAGGGTGCTGGAAGCAACTTATCATTATGTTGTCGCTATTGAGTCTGTCAACCGTGAAAGCACAGCGACATTTCTAGACAACAGTATACTTTCCCCCTTGCCTAAGCGTGTTTTAACTAGTACGTTTAATTTCAAAGCTCGTCTTACTCACCAACATTATGAATTCCCAAATGATCGAAAAAGCGAAGGCTTAGCCAACAAGAAAATCGTATATGCTCAACAGGGGACTATAGGCGTGCGGCCTCAATCAGTTTCTCCGTCCCAGGTGAAATTAAATTGTTTGCACAACGGTGATACCTTCACCGCAATTGTAAAACTTAAACCTGCATACGGTACGGCTAATCCTGTTGGAGCTAGCCGACAACAGCAGTTGGTTAGCCAATTTATTCATGCAACTGGCTATATCAAGTCGATAGAGCACGATAAAACAAAGCATAATCACTCAGTGCGTTATGAACTTGCTACAACATTGCAGAAGCTAGACCTTGTTCATGAAAAATGGTGGCGCGCATTGCTGCTAGGGGAGAAAACGGGCTTTACGTTGGATGATTGGACCCTGTTACAACGCACCGGCACTGGGCACATGTTTAGTATATCAGGCATGCATCTATCACTTATCGCTGGGGTCTGCTTATTGTTTTTTAACCCCGTTATATTTTTACTCACGCATGTTACAGACCTATTAGGCAGAGCGAAATATTGGTTAGTACGTTCAGCCTCCATCAACTATCCGGCAACAGGTCGAAAGAATAGAGTGCGGGAAATAAGTAAGATGTTTCAAACCAGCGCGCCAATTAGAGCCTCTGTACTTTGTGTGCTTATTGTTGCTTGTTTTTGTTACGCGTTGCTTAGTGGAAGCGCATTGCCAGTTGTGCGTGCGCTGATACTGGTAACTATGGGGAGCGTGCTGTCTCTTTCTCGACATGCATGGCGGCCAGTAAATGTTGCGCTCACAATGCTTACTTCGAGTTTGTTGCTGTTTCCTCTCTCTATATTAAGCGCTAGCTTTTACTTGAGCATAGGGGCTGTACTGTGCATTTGGTTTTTAGTTGTTGTTCGGGGGCTACAGCGAGCACCTTGGTATGTGTCTTTGTTTAAACTACAAGTAGCGCTTACCGTAATAATGATGCCGTTAACCCTAATATGGTTTGGTAACGCCAGTTTTATTGCAGTTGTTACTAACTTAATCGCCTTGCCCGTAATAACGTTACTTTTACCTATTTGTTTAATTTCGTTGCTGGTCATTCACTTTGTTGAGTTTAGTTTCTCACAACAAATTACGGGCATGCTTATGCATTACAGTGATGCGTGTTTAGGGTATTTGTTATCGATTTTGAACGTTCTTAGTCAGTTTTCTGGGAGCGCTATCAGTTTTTACGTAAGTAGTGGTGCGGCACTTTGTCTAATTGTCGCTTTTTTTATTTTTCTTTTGCCAACATGGCGGTACAAAGCTATCTGCGTAGCGCTTCTCTTGCTCCCATCGCTAAGCATTTTTCAAAAGTGGTTACCTACCAATGAATCGGCATGGGCGCTGCATGTATTTGATGCGGGCCAGGCCAGTGCTATTGCAGTGACTGCAGGAGATCGGGCTATGATTATTGATTCTGGCGCTCAGTTTAATGGCAATGCTCATACTGCAACGAAACATCTGTTACCTTTTTTAGAAAGTAAGCATATTTCGAATATAGATGTTGTAGTTCATACGCATAGTGACAACGATCATGCAGGTGGGGCATTAGCCATTGAACAACACGCCTTAGCTAAACAAGCCACTTTCTACACACCAACATTAGGTTGTGAGCGAGGAAAGCGTATACTCTGGCAGAATTTAACAATCAATTTTCTATGGCCGCCAAATGGCAACAAAGAAGACAACAATGCCATGTCGTGTGTGGTTAAAATAACAAGCGACTCTGGTAGCGTGTTAATTCCTGGTGACATTGAGAAAACAAGTGAGTACGCGTTGATAACCCGTGAAATCATGGATGGTTTTTCAGAGGGGGCTTCAATAGATACTTTAGCGAGCTTTACAAATCTAAGTGCCGACATTCTTATTGCGCCGCATCACGGAAGCAAAACGTCGTCTACCAATGTTTTTATAGAACACGTTGCACCAAAAGCTGTGATCTTTACGCAAGGTTATGAGAATCGATGGCAGTTTCCTGCTTATGTTGTGGCTAAACGTTACGAGCGTTTGGGCGTAACGCAATATTTAACAAGCTATCACGGATATATAAGCGCAACCTTCGATAAGGATTCTTTTCATATAGATTCCCAACGTGGAACGTTGAATAATCGCTGGTATTTACCAGGCATTACACCGCGACACCTCAAAGACTAAGTAATATCGCCAAATGCCAAAAATATTAGCTTGTAACGAAACGAAGATGTACACGAATACCTTTAAATAGGTATGAAGTGGCCACACATTATTCACTTAGTTGGCAGACTAACCAATTTTGCCGCTATATTAGTGAATTAGAGCGAGAACGAGTACAATACTTTCAACGCGTTTTTGTTAACGTTTCAAACAGGTTAAAAAAACTACATGCAACAAGCCGACAACTCGGATTATCAAATTAAACGCTTTTTACAGTACCTTAAAGCGTATAAAGTGCCTTTTGTTTTTGCCATCATTGGTATGATTGGTTATTCCGCGGTAGATACCTTCGTATTTTCCCAGCTTCAGCCAATGATTGACGAATCACTGGGGAAAAACGACCATGACTATCTACGTCTAGCCGCATATGCGATTGTGCCGCTCTTTTTGATACGGGGTGTTTTCAACTTTTTAGGTAGTTACACGCTAAGCTGGATTGGTGCACAGGTGGTAATGCGCATGCGCCAGCAGTTGTTTGAAAAATACATTCATCTTCCAGTGGCATTTCACGATAATCATGCGGTTGGCGGGCTTATCAGTAAAGTCACCT